>NZ_JAGPXZ010000401.1:0-5555 GCF_018070305.1 Micromonospora sp. M51
CCCCTGGCGTCGCCCTGGTCGGTGGCCGTGCCGCAGTGCTCGTCGGCGGAGGCCGACGCGAGCCGGGGGAGCGGCGCGGTCTGCACCAGCGTCGGTGGGCGGGTGCCCCAGCCGCGGGCGTCCAGTTGGGCGCCGGCCGGGGCGGCGAGCGGCCGCGGCGGGTGGACCAACGCGGGGCGGCCCCGCTCGGCGTGCCAGCGCTGCACGGCGTCGTCAGCGGCGGCCAGCGCGGCGGCCTGCCCGGCGTCCAGCACCGGGAGCTCACCGGGGCGCACCACGACGTCACCGGGGCGTGCGGCGGGCGCGTCGGTGGAGACGGGCCGGCCGGCGACGACCCAGGCCGGGTAGCCGCCGTGCAGCAGGCGCACCGAACGGTGCCCCGCCCAGCGCAGCGTCCACCAGGCCCGCGCGGCCGCCAGGCCGTCGCCGCCGTCGTACACCACCACGGGGTGACCGGCGCGGACGCCGGCGGCCCGCAGCGCCGCCTGCAACGCGGCCGGATCGGGCAGCGGGTGCCGACCGCCGGCGCCGGGGGGCCCGCAGAGCGCGGTGTCCAGGTCGACGAAGACCGCCCCGGGCAGGTGGCCGGCGAGGTAGTCGTCGCGGCCGGGCGGGCCGACGAGCCGCCAGCGCACGTCGAGCAGGGTGGGCGGATCGGCCTGGTCGAGCTCGGCGACGAGGGTGTCGACCTCGACCAACGGCTGCTGGGTACCGGACATGGCGACCATCCAACACCATTCGCGGAGACGGCACGCGGTTCGGCGGCGGTCGCCGGCCCGCCACCGAGGTAGCATCGTGCACCGGAGGGCCGCTGACCTTATGAAGTCTCACGACCTGGTCGACACGACCGAAATGTACCTGCGCACCATCCTTGAACTGGAAGAGGAGGGGGTGCCACCGCTGCGTGCCAGGATCGCCGAAAGGCTGCAGCAGAGTGGCCCCACCGTGAGCCAGACCGTCGCCCGGATGGAGCGTGACGGCCTGCTCACCGTCGAGGGAGACCGGCACCTGACGCTCACCCCCCAGGGGCGCGGCAGCGCGGTGTCGGTGATGCGCAAGCACCGCCTCGCCGAGCTGCTGCTGGTCAACGTCATCGGGATGCCCTACGAGGAGGCCCACGAGGAGGCCTGCCGCTGGGAGCACGTGATGAGCGACGCGGTGGAGAAGCGGGTGTACGACCTGCTCAACCGGCCGACCCGTTCCCCGTACGGCAACCCGATCCCGGGGCTTCAGGAGCTGGGTTCGCCGGCGGCGGAGACCACCGAGGCCGCCGAGGGCGAGCGCAACCTGGCCTTCCCGGGCCTCTCCGGGCCCGTCGTGGTGCGCCGGATCTGCGAGAGCGTGCAGAAGGACGCCGACGTGCTGCGCCAACTGCACGCCGCCGGTGTCGACCCGGGCGCCACGGTCACGGTGGCCCAGGAGCGTGACGGGGTGTCGATCGACCGCTCCGGTGACCGGGTGCGGCTGCCCCGCGAGGTCGCCTCCCGGGTCTTCGTCGCCGCCAGCTGATCGGGCGTGGGCCCGGGCGTCACAGCGCCCGGGTGTCCACCTTCTTGGCCAGTGCGACAAGGTCGCCGGTGAGCTTCTCCACCGCCGAGCGCTCACTGCCACGGGCCGCGGTCCAGCTCACCGTGGCGAGCCGTCCGTCGCCGGCCAGCCAGCCCACCTCGGCGACGGGTCCCCGCCCGCTGGCCGCGGCGGTGGTCCGCTTGTACGCCTGCTGACCCAGCCCGGTGATCTTCGCCGCCTTGTCCGGCACCACGTCCGCGCCGAAGCTGGTCTTGTCGATCGTGGTCTCGGTCACGCTGAGGGTCAGCTCCGGCAGGGTCGCACCGGCTGCCCGGACCACACAGGTGTGGGTGTCGCCCTGTTCGCTGGACGCCGCCACGTCGAAGCGCGTCTTCACCACCTGCTCGATCACTGTGAAGTCGAGCAGTCGGCAGGCGCCGCCCGAGGAGGCCGCCGCCGCGTCCACAGCGATCGGCACCGGCGGCGGCGCCGTCACCGGTTGCGCCTCGTCGGCGCAGCCACTCACCAGCAGCCCGGCCAACCCGGCGACCACGATCCGCCCGCGCACATTCCACCCTCTCGCCGACCGACGGCGGAAGGCGCCCGCCGGTTGTCCGTCGGACACCGTACGGGGTGTCGGTGTCGCGCGGAAGCCCCCGCGGACGACTACCCGGACGGCGTGTCGTCCACGTACGGGCAGTGCCGGCAGCCGCGCCCGCAACACGTGCCACGGCGGGCCAGGAAGTCGGCGCTCAGCACGAACAACCCGCTCGCCGGGTCGAGGTAACCGGCCTCCCCGGCGGCCAGCGCGGCGGCGTGCGCGGCGAGGACCCGGGCCCGGTCGGGGTGCTCCGGCGGCAGCCGGGACGGGTGCGGCTCGGTGAGCGGCCGGTCGGCCAGGGGTCGTCGCTCTCCGGTCACCGCAGCAGTCTAGGGACGGCTACCGCCCGGCCTCCGAGCTGGATGCGCGACATGCCCGGTGTCGTCGCGGTGCGCTGTGGTTTCGTCGTACGGTCCGGGGACGATCGGTTCGACGCCCGTCGACGCATACGGAGGGGACGCGATGCGGAAGATCGTTGTGCAGATGAGCCTGTCGTTGGACGGGTTCTTCGAGGGCCCGGGGGGTGACATCGGCTGGCACCAGGTCGATGAGGAGCTGCACCAGCACTTCAACGATGTGATCGCCCCGATGGGCGGGTTCCTCAGTGGCCGGGTCAGCCACCAGTTGATGGCCGCCTACTGGCCGACCGCCGATCAGGACCCGAGCGCCAGCGGCCCGGAACGCGAGTTCGCCCGGATCTGGCGGGACATGCCGAAGATCGTCTACTCGCGCACGCTCGACCACGCCGACTGGAACGCGACGGTGGTGCGCGAGGTCGACGTCGAGCAGGTCCGCAAGCTCAAGGCTGAGCCGGGCGGCGATCTGGCCCTCGGCGGGGCCGACCTGGCCGCGACGTTCGCCCGGCACAACCTGATCGACGAGTACCGGATCTACGTCAACCCGGTGCTGCTGCTCGCCGGTGCC
Organism: Micromonospora sp. M51; assembly: GCF_018070305.1. Lineage (NCBI taxonomy): Bacteria > Bacillati > Actinomycetota > Actinomycetes > Micromonosporales > Micromonosporaceae > Micromonospora > Micromonospora sp. M51. The sequence continues at coordinate 3,035 of NZ_JAGPXZ010000401.1, forward strand.
GTCGACCTGGCCGCGCCGCCGGGCCTGGTGGCCCGGTTCGCCGAACTGATTCCCCGCGCCACGCTGGTCGTCCAGCCGGACGCCGGGCACTATCCGTGGCTCGAAGACGCCGAGGCGTTCACCTCGACGGTCGCGGCTGTCCTCGCCGGCTCGGACGGTGCTTGAGTCTCCAGCGGGGGGAGACGCGAGGGTGAGGGCATGAGCGGGGAGACACGGCACACGATCGGCGAGCTGGCGCGACGGACGGGCCTGAGCGTCAAGACCATCAGGTACTACGCCGACAGCGGGATCGTGCCGCCGACGGACCGGAGCCCGGCCGGCTACCGACGGTTCGGCCCGGCGGCCGTGGCCCGACTGGAGCTGGTCCGCACGTTGCGGGAGCTGGGCGTGGACCTGGCCACCATCCGGCGGGTGGTGAACAAGGAGGTGCCGCTGCCCGAGGTGGCCGCCGCGCACGCCGAGGCGTTGGCGGTGCAGATCCGGGTGCTGCGGCTGCGCCAGGGGGTGCTCACCGTGGCGGCGCGGCGCGGGTCCAGCGCGGCCGAGGTGGACGAGCTGCATCGGCTGGCCCAGCTCACCAGGCACGAGCGCGGGCAGCTGGTGGCGGACTTCCTGGGCGGCGTCTTCGCCGACCTCGGCGATTGGCCCGCGTCCCCGGGGGTGATCGTCTCGATGACACCGGAGCTGCCCGACGACCCCACCAGCGCGCAGATCGAGGCGTGGCTGGAGCTGGTCGAGCTGTGCCGGGACCCCGGGTTCCGGGAGCGGATGCGGCTGCTGGTACGGCAGCACGCCGCCGATCATGACGTCCCGGGACTGCCCCGCCCGGACGCCGTCGCGGTGGTCCGGGACGCGGTGGCCGCCGCCTTGACGGCCGGTCTCGACCCGACCAGCCCGGACGCCGACCCGGTGGTCGCCGCCGTCACCGGCCGGTATGCGCGCCTGCGCTGTCACCCGGACGACGCCGACCTGCGCCAGCTGTTGCTCGACCGGCTCGTTCCGGCCAACGACCCCCGCCGGGACCGCTACCTCGACCTGTTGGCGGTGCTCAACGGCTGGTCGACCGGCACGGCGACAGCGCCGGCGGTGGACTGGTTCATCCGGGCCCTGCGCGCCCGGATGCCCGAGCCGGCTCGTTGACCCGCCCGTCAGCCGAACCAGGTCATCGCCTGGCCGTGGCCTCTGGCCCAGGCCAGCGGCTTCCCGTCGAGCGCGAGAACGTTGTGCAGCGCGTCGTTCGGCGGCGCGGGCAACGCGTCGTACCGGAGCACCTCCGGCCCCTCGGCCGCCACCCAGTGCCCCGGCAGTTCGCGGACCAACCGGACGAACGCCTCCCGGCGCGGGGGCGGCACCTGGTAGAGCACTGACGTGTGGAAGACCACGAGCGTCGCGTCGGCCGGTGCCCGCGCGGCCAGCGCCGGCAGGTCGTCCACCAGGTCGCCGCGGACCAGCAGCGGCGGGTCGGCCGCGGCGATCGCCGCCGCGGCGCGCAGCCGGACCCGCCGGTGGGCGTGTTCCGGCCAGATCAGGGCGTCCAACCAGGACACGTCGTCAGGGTCGGTCACGTCGAGCGGGTTGAGGTCCAGGCCGGCCCGCCACACCACCTGGGGTACGCGTGCCGGCGGCACCAACCCGTCGGCAGCGCAGTCGAGGATCGGCTCACCGGAGCCGACCTGGTGATCGCCGTAGCGGTACCCGTACCGGTCGGGGTAGAGGCAGAGCCCGGCCGACGCGCCGACCTCCAGCAGGGCCACTGGCTGTGGCAACGCGGCGAGCAGCGGCAGCAGGACCGCGCACCGGCCCGCCTCGTTCGTCTGGGTGGCCCGGGTGAGCATCTGCGCCTCGATGGCCGGCCAGTGCGTCAGCACGTAGTCGTGGAAGGTGACCGGGTCGTCGACCGGGCCGCCGAGCCAGCGGACGACGCCGAACAGCAGGTTCGGCTGCCGTTTGGCCGGCGGTAGCCCGTCGAGCAGGGCCAGCAGGTCCTCGTCGTGGGCGACTGCCTGCGACAGGCGCTCGTACGTGGGCGACACCCCGCGCGCCTCCCGGACGGCGAAGTCGACGTACTGCTCGCTGATCGTCATGGCCCGATGATGGCACCTGCCCGATGGCCGGACCGTCCGCTGCTGCGGCGACCGCACCCGGGATGACGGCCAGCACCCGGTTCGCGGCGCTGGTCAGCGGTTCTGCCGTTCGATGCCGCGTCGGACGAGTCCGCGGATGCCGGGGAGGGTGACCGCTCGGATCGTGAGGTCGTTCATCCAGACGTGCAGCCGGCTCGGTGGCGCGTACTGGTACATGCCCCGGCGGGCGAGCGCCTGCCGCCTGGTCACCTCGGGGCGCAGGCCGGTCTCCCAGCCGGCCAGGGCGGACGGGATGTCGTCGCCGTGCCGGCGCAGGGCGGCACCGAGTTGGTCGGCGCCGGCGAGCGCCAGTCCCGCGCCGTGCCCGGCGAAGAGGGTGACGCACCAGGCCGCGTCGCCGAGCAGGACGGCGCGGACGGTGCTCCAGCGTGGGCTGT
>NZ_JAGPXZ010000402.1:0-5549 GCF_018070305.1 Micromonospora sp. M51
TCTCCTCCAGCCGCACCCAGCAGGCGATCACCGCCACCCGCGGGTCGGTGTCCCGGTCGTCGAGTTCCACCAGGCCGGCGTCGAGGGCGGCGACGACCTCGCGGGCGGTGCCCTCGGCGGTCCGACGGCCCCGCTGCGCCGGTAGCGCCCGGGTGGTGCGGCGCAGCGCGCCCCGGACCAGGACCCAGCAGAGGTAGCCGAGCGCGGCCAGGATGGCCAGCCCGAGCAGGGCCACGGCCACCTTGCCGACCCACTCCGGAATGTGCGCCTGGGTGGCCTCGCCCGCGTCGCGTGGCTCGATCGGGATGGACGGTGACGGCTCGACGGTCGGGTACTCCGGAACCCAGGGAACGTTGTCCGCGGCCGGCGGGATCCGACTGGCCCCGATCGACGAGTGGGCGGACGCCAGCGCGGCACCGGCGAGCAGGACGGCGACCGCGCCGACCGGCCACCACCGGCGGAGCAGGCCGAGCACCGGACGCAGCGCCGGCTCGGCCAACGGCGCGGGCGGGCGGGTTCCGTCTGTCATCGCCACCACCCCACGCGTCGTCTCAGTCCACTCCGGCCAGCTGTTTAGCCTGGCCGAAGACGTCGTCCAACATCCCTGGTGTCAACCGCCCGGTGAAGGTGTTCTGCTGACTGACGTGGTAACAGCCCAGCAAGTCCGGGGCGTCCGTGCCGGACCAGTGTGCCCCATGACCGAACGCCGGTCGCGGGCTGGGCGGGCGCTGCCCGTACACCGCGCGGAGCACCGGCCACCACGCGGCCCAGGCGAACGCGCCCAGCGCGACCACGACCCGCAGCGTGGGCTGGATCAACGCGACCTCACGGTGCAGCCAGGGCGCGCAGGTGTCCCGTTCCGCCGGGGTCGGCTTGTTGTCCGGTGGCGCACACCGGACGGCCGAGAAGACCCGCAGGTCCCGCAGGGCGAGCCCGTCGTCGGCGGCCACACTCGTCGGCTGGTTGGCCAGCCCGGCCCGGTGCAGCGCGGCGAACAGCACGTCACCCGACCGGTCACCGGTGAAGATCCGGCCGGTGCGGTTGCCACCGTGCGCGGCGGGCGCCAACCCGAGGATCGCGATCCGCGTGTCCGAGGTGCCGAAGCCCGGCACCGGCCGACCCCAGTACTCCTGGTCGCGGAAGGCGGCCCGGCGGGTGCGGGCGACCTCCTCCCGCCACCGGACCAGCCGTGGACAGGCGAAACAGTCGCTCACCGCCGCGTCGAGGTCGGCCAGGTCGGTCGCCCGCGCTGCGCGGGCGACCACCTGTTCGGGGGTACGCGTCTCAGCCAAGCTTGGCCCGGAAGAGTTCCAGGGTGCGGGCCCAGGCGCTGGCGGCGGCGCGCTGGTCGAACGCCTCCGGCCGGTCGTCGTTGAAGAAGGCGTGCGAGGTGCCCGGGTAGTCGTAGAGGTGGCAGTCACCGCCGGCCTCCTCGATGGCCCGACGGGCGGTCTGTACGCCCTCGGCGGTCGAGGTGCCGTCCTCTTCGGAGCAGTGGATGACCGCTGCCTTGCCGGCGTAGTCGGCCCAGTCGGGGCGCATCGACTCCCAGGGCAGCACGGGATAGAACCCGGCGGTGGCGACGATCCGCTCGGAGATGGTGGCCGACCAGAGGGCCAGGCTGCCACCGGCGCAGAAGCCCACGGCACCGACCTTACCGGTGACCTCGGGCCGCCCGGCGAGATAGTCGGCCGCTCCGGCGATGTCCTTCGCCGCCTCGTCCATCCGCATCGCCAGCAGCAGCCGCTGCGCCTCGTCCGGCTCGCTGGTCGTCTCACCGTGGTAGAAGTCCGGGGCGAGGGCCACGAAACCGGCCTCGGCGAACCGGTCGGCCACCGACCGGATGTGCGGGACCAGACCCCACCATTCCTGAATGACGATGACGGCGGGGCTGGCCGTGCCGCTGGCGGGTATCGCGAGATACCCCTCGCTCGTGCCCCCGTTGCTGCGGTAGCTCACCATTTCGCCCATGGGCCGTCCTCCTAGCGGTCAGTCATCGTTGGCTGGTCGCCCAGTGGTCCTACGTGCCGGTAGCCTGCCACGCCACGCGGCCGTCGGGAAGACGCCGGAACAGTGGCATTCACCTCCTGTTCGCCCCCTGGTGACTCCGGGTACGCCGACGGCGGCGGGATGTCTCCCGCCGCCGTCGACACCGGTCCGCCGCTCCGGTCAGACCTTCTTGGTCAGGCAGAGCACGTAGCCCGTCTTGCCCGGCTCGATGCTGGAGAAGATGTACCCCTCCTCGCCCTCCTTGAAGAACTGGGTGCAGGTGGTGTCGGCCTTGGCCTGAGCCTCGCTCTGGCCGTCCACCCGACCGACCACGTTGTACGCCGCGTCGGTGGAGGTGCACTCGACGACCTTGGCGCCGTCGACCTCCTCCTGCTCGGTGCCGGTGATCTCGGGCAGCTCGGCGATGCAGTCGCCGGTCTTGGCGTCCGCGGTCTCGTCCTTGTTGAAGTAGTTGCCGATCGCCGAGGCGACGCCGAACTTCAGGCCGGCGATGACGACGACGGCAAGGACCGCACCGACGATGCCGAGGACCTTCCTACCACCGGACTTCTCCGCCTTCGGCTCGGCTGGCTGCGGCTCGGTCGCCTGCGGCGACTCGCCAGCGGGTTGCTGCGGCGCGGCCGCTTGCGGCGTCTCGACGGCCGGCTCAGGGGTTGCGGCGTCGGACGCGGGGGGCGGTGCGACCTGCTCTGACACGGGGGTTCCTTCCGAGGGGTTGATGAGCAGACGACACCGTAACGATCATTGATTTTCGGTGCCGTCCCGCTCGCCTCGTCCGTTCAGCTATTTCCCAGCTTCACCCGCATGATCCAGTTCACACCTCGGTTCACCGGGTCGGGGTGGGGGTTGGTGTCCCGCTCGGCGGCACTGCGGTGGGCGTACCGTCTGGCGGCGGCGTCCCGGTCGGCCCGGGTGTGCCGCTCGGGTCCGGGGTGCTGGTCGGGTCCGGGGTGCTGGTCGGGTCCGGGGTGCTGGTCGCTGAACCGCGCGGGAGGGGTGCGCCGGGCGCGCGGGGCACGAAGGGCGCCTGCTCCGGGCAGTACGGGTACGCCCGCAGGTTCGGCTTGTCATAGACCTCTTCCGAGCAGTCCGGGTAGCCGAGCCGGATCGGATTGCCGTTCTGGTCGAAGAGTCGGGCGTTCTCCACCAGTCGGCCCTCGCTGTCGTAGACGAAGACGTCCCGGACCCGGTCGTACTGGCTGTCGACCGAGGTCTGGTCGTAGCCGTAGTCGCCGTAGCGCATCCGGTCCTCGGCCTGCATCAGCGCGGCGAACGCGAAGATCACCAGCACCACGCTGCCGACCTGCACGGCCGAGCGCGGCCAGCGGGTCAGCTGAGCCGAGCGGCGGCCGATCCAGATGGAGGCGACCACGAAACCGATCAGCATGATCATGCCGGCGAGCAACTCACCGCCGAACCTCGGCAGCAACCCGAAGCTGCCGCCGGTGCTGATCACGGTGACCAGCATCGCTGCCAGGTAGCCCCGGAGCACCCACCAGCCGGGGCGCAGCAGGTGGAGGAAGTCGCTGGCCGTCGCGTACCCCAGGGGTGGGCCGAGACGGGTGTCCAGGGTGCGCAGCCGGCCGCGGACCCGGGCCATCGCGGTGGCCACCCGCTGGTCGAGATTGCGCCCGCCGCCCGGCGCGGCACCGGCCGCGGCGCGCAGCTCGGCGGCGTACGTCTCGGGCTCGCCCAGTCGCTCGAGAAGGGTGCCCTCGGCCTCGGCGGCGACCTCGGTGAGGTGGTCGGCGAGGTCCTCGGTCAGCTCGTCGCGTTGCGCGGTCGGCAGGTCGGCCAGAGCGGCCCGGACCCGCGCCACGTAGTCGGTGATCTCCTGCTCCGTGACGGTCATGCCGCCATCCCCCGATCGTCGAGCAGACTGTCCATGGTGGTGGCGAACGAGCGCCAGAGCTTGCCGGAGCGGGTCAGTTGGTCGCGCCCCGCGGCGTTGAGTGAGTAGTACTTGCGGTGCGGCCCGGATTCGCTCGGCACCACATAGGTGGTGAGCAGGCCGGCGGCGAAGAGGCGACGCAGCGTCCCGTAGACCGAGGCGTCGCCGACCTCCTCCAGGCCGGCCTCGCGCAACCGGCGCAGGATGTCGTAACCGTAGCCGTCCTCCTCCCGGAGAACAGCCAGGACGGCCATGTCGAGCACGCCCTTCAGCAGCTGTGTGGTGTCCACGCATTGCACACTACTGTGCAATGCGAAATAGCGTCAACGAATCCGCCTCAACACGCCGAGCCGGTCAGGCGCGCGGAAGGTTGATCGACTCGGTTTTCAGGAAGTCGAGGCATCCGAGGCACACGGATACCGCGACTTCAAGGAAGGCGAGTTGATCGAGCCGGCTAGCGCGTGGCCGGCTGGAGGCTCCAGGCGATGCCGTCGAGGATGTCGTGCTCGGATGCCACCACCGACGGCATCCCGGCCCGCTCCATGATCACCCGAAGCACCAGCGCGCCCGCACCGATCACGTCGGCCCGGCCCGGGTGCATCACCGGGTTCGCCAACCGCTGCTCGCGGGTCTGACCCAGCAGCTCAGCGGTCACCCGGGCGTCCTCCTCGTACGACACCCGGGCGTGGTGGGTGCGCTCCGGGTCGTACTCCCGCAGGCCCTGCGCGAGCGCGACCACAGTGGTGACCGACCCGGCTAGGCCGACCAGGGTGGCCGCCTCGCGACCGGGCACCACGGCGAGCGCCCGGTCCACCACTGCCGCGATATCGGCCTGCGCCGCCGCTACCTGCTCGGGCGTCGGCGGGTCACCGGGCAGGTGCCGCTCGGTCATCCGGACGCAGCCGATGTCGACCGAGATCGCCGCACGCACCCCGTCGGCCCGGCCGCCGACCACGAACTCGGTGGAACCACCACCGATGTCGACGACCAGGAACGGCTCCTTCGCGTCGGCGGGCAACCCACGCACCGCGCCGGTGAACGACAACCGGGCCTCCTCGTCGCCGCTGACCACCTCGGGCTCGACACCGAGGGTGGCCCGCACCATCTCGGTGAAGTCAGCGGCGTTGGCGGCATCGCGGGAGGCCGAGGTGGCACACATCCGCACCCGCTGGGCGCCCAGCTTCTCGATGTCGGCGGCGTACGACGCCAACGCCATCCGGGTCCGCTCGATCGCCTCCGGCGCCAGTCGACCGGTGCGGTCCACGCCCTGCCCCAGCCGGACGATCTCCATCCGCCGGGTCAGGTCGACAAGCGGCGCCTGCGGCCCGGCCGACGCGTCGGGCAGGTCGGCGACCAGCAGTCGGATCGAGTTGGTCCCGCAGTCGATGGCCGCCACACGCGTCGTCACGGCAGCAACCTTACGGCAGGACGGGCGGCCACCTGGCGGCTTGGCCGGCCGTGGGCACCGACTCGCCCGCGTCGCCCGACGGGCCCCGTAACAAGCTCGCCCCCAGCGCGGTCAGGTGATGTCGGACGGCCCCGCCCTCGCGCACGCTGGCCACCAGACCGGCGGTCCGCAGGGCGTGGGCGTGCTCCGAGGCCGAGGAGAGACTGATCCCGACCGACCGGGACAACACGGTGGTGGTCC
>NZ_JAGPXZ010000403.1:0-5533 GCF_018070305.1 Micromonospora sp. M51
GGTCAGAGCTGGTCGGTGCCGAAGGTGTCACAGCTCTTCGGGTCGCCGCGGTCGTAGCCCTGGGTAAACCAGCGCTTGCGCTGCTCGGACGTGCCGTGGGTGAACTGGTCGGGGTTGACCCGCCCGCCGGAGCGTTCCTGGATGCTGTCGTCGCCGATCGCCTCGGCGGCCTGCACCGCCTCGCTGATGTCGGACTGGGTGATGGACGTGAACAGCGGCTCCTGGCCGGTCTTGTCCTTGCTCTCGGTGGCGTGCTTGGCCCAGGCGCCGGCGTAGCAGTCGGCCTGCAGCTCGAGCCGTACGGAGGCGGAGCGGGGGCCGCTCTGGTCGCCCTGGCCGGCCTTCGCGTTGGTGCCGAGCAGGTTCTGGATGTGGTGGCCGTACTCGTGGGCGAGCACGTAGGGCTGGGCGAACTCGCCCTTGGCGCCGAACCGGGAGGCCAGCTCGTCGTAGAAGCTCAGGTCGATGTACACCTGCTTGTCGGCGGGGCAGTAGAACGGGCCGACACCCGAGTCGGCCTGCCCGCAGCCGGTGTTCACGGCCGCCTGGAAGAAGTTGGTGTCGGTCGGCTCGTACTTCCCGTTGCCCACCTCCGGGTACGCCTTCTGCCAGTAGGCCTGGATGCTGTTGACGTAGAGCGCGTTGCGGCAGCGCGCGTCGTCGAGGCGCTGCGGGTTGTCGCGCGAGCAGAGCTGCTCCAGGTCGGTGCCGCCGGCCTGACCGCCCTCGTCGCCGTTGGTCATGGCGTTGAGGCCGAAGCCGCCGCCGAGCAGCGCGACGAGCACTGCCACCACGATGCCGATGATGCCGCCTCGACCGCCGCCGCCGGGGATCGGGATGCCGAAGCCGCCGCCGGATCCACCACCCCGGCCGACGTCGTTGACCTGGGAGGTGTCGATTTCGGCCCGCTCGTTGAGTTCCATGGTGACCCCGATCGCCGTATGCCGGTGAGTGTCTTTTATGTGTTTTTTCGTCCCTCAAGTGCCGGACGGGGTCCGGACAGGCGTTCCCGTACCCGATGATCTTGATCGGTAATCCGGGCGGGCCGCCCGGCGGCGCCCGGTACACTTGCCAGGTGCTGCGCTGCGAAGGCTGAACCGCCCCGCGCCGTCGGGCCCCTTGAGCCCGCCGGCCGTTTCGCGTGCCCCGAGTCAGCCTTCCGAACCCCGAGAGCGAGCCCGCAAACATGATCACTGCCACCGGCCTGGAACTGCGCGCCGGTTCCCGGATCCTGCTGTCCGACACCACCCTGCGCGTGCAGCCCGGTGACCGGATCGGCCTGGTCGGTCGTAACGGTGCCGGCAAGACCACCACGCTGAAGGTGCTCGCCGGTGAGGGGCAGCCGTACGGCGGCCAGATCGACCAGCGCAGCGCCATCGGCTACCTGCCGCAGGACCCGCGCACCGGCGACCTGGAGGTCACCGGCCGCGACCGGGTGCTCTCCGCCCGTGGCCTGGACGTGCTGATGGCGCAGATGCAGGAGATCGAGGCCCGGCTCGCCGAGGACGCCGACGAGAAGCTGGTCCGCCGGTACGGCGCGCTGGAGGACCAGTTCGCCGCCCTGGGCGGGTACGCGGCCGAGGCTGAGGCCGCGCGGATCTGCGCCAACCTCGGCCTACCGGACCGTGCGCTCGCGCAGACCATCGGCACCCTCTCCGGTGGTCAGCGTCGGCGCATCGAGCTGGCCCGGATCCTGTTCCGCGACGCGGGCGAGAACGGCGGCGGCATCCTGCTGCTCGACGAGCCCACCAACCACCTCGACGCCGACTCGATCACCTGGTTGCGAGGCTTCCTCGCCAACCACAAGGGCGGCCTCATCGTGATCTCCCACGACGGCGCGCTGCTGGAGTCGGTGGTCAACAAGGTCTGGTTCCTCGACGCCACCCGGTCGGTCATCGACGTGTACAACCTGGGCTGGAAGGCGTACCTGGAGGCCCGCGAGACCGACGAGCGGCGGCGGCGTCGGGAGCGGGCCAACGCGGAGAAGAAGGCCGGCGCTCTGATGGCGCAGGCCGACAAGATGCGGGCCAAGGCCACCAAGACCGTGGCCGCGCAGAACATGGCCCGCCGTGCCGAGAAGCTGATCTCCGGCCTGGAGGAGGTGCGGGTCGCCGACCGGGTGGCCAAGGTGCGTTTCCCCAGCCCCGCGCCGTGCGGCAAGACCCCGCTCACCGCGACCGGCCTGTCCAAGTCGTACGGCTCACTGGAGATCTTCACCGACGTCAACGTGGCGGTGGACCGCGGCTCCCGGGTGGCCATCCTCGGGCTCAACGGCGCCGGCAAGACGACCCTGCTGCGGATGCTCGGCGGGCTGCTCACCCCGGACACCGGCGAGGTGCACGCGGGGCACGGCCTGCGGTTGGGCTACTACGCCCAGGAGCACGAGACGCTGGACGTGGAGCGGACGGTGCTGGAGAACATGCGCGCCGCCGCCGTCGAGCAGTCCGACACCGACCTGCGCAAGATCCTCGGCGCGTTCCTCTTCTCCGGTGACGACGTGAACAAGCCGGCCGGAGTGCTCTCCGGTGGCGAGAAGACCCGGCTGGCGCTGTCCACCCTGGTCTGTTCCGGCGCCAACGTGCTCCTCCTCGACGAGCCGACGAACAACCTCGACCCGGTCAGCCGGGAGCAGGTGCTCGACGCCATCGCCAACTACCCGGGCGCGATCGTCCTGGTCACCCACGACCCGGGTGCGGTGCTCGCGCTCAAGCCCGACCGGGCCATCCTGCTGCCCGACGGCGACGAGGATGCCTGGAGCGACGACCTGCTCGAACTGGTCGAGCTGGCCTGATCGAGGCAGCTCGACGTGCGCTCGACCTCAACGTGCGCTCAAGCTCGACCTGCGCTCGACCTCGGCGCTGCGGTCAGCCGAGCAGGTCGACCAGCCGGCCGAGCACGCCGGAGCTGACCAGGATCACCAGCCCGATGGCGATGAAGATCGCCGGCACCAGCCAGGCGCCGGCGCGTTCGACGAGCCGGACCACCCTCCGATGCCCGCCCAGCCAGGCCCCGGCCACACACCACAGGGCGATCAGCAGCACGAAGACCAGCAGGAACACCGCGCTGTCGGCCACCCCGAGGGCCCGGAAGACGGGTACGTAGACCGCGACGTTGTCGGCACCGTTCGCGATCGTCACCCCGGCCACGCCGAGCGCTCCGGTGACGACAGCGGGTGGCTCGTCGTCGCCCGAACCCCGCAGTGCGCGGACACCGAGCGCGATCGGCAGCAGGCCCAGCAGACCCGTCCACGGGTCGGGCACCACCAGGAGCCCACCCGCGATCACCGCGCTGGCCAGCGCGAGCGCGCCGATGCCGAGGTATTGCCCGGCGACGATCTGCCAGGTGCGGGGTTGGCCGGTGGTGCGGGCCGCGACGAAGAACAGCGTCAGGATGACGATGTCGTCTATGTCGGTGGCGGCGAAGACGACGGCCGCTGCGCCCGCGGTGCTCAACAGGTCGATCACGACCGAAGGCTACGGGTCGTCGGCAGCCGCCAGCGTCCAGCGGTGGTACGCCCGGACGACGCGGCGGGCCGGATCGCCAGGATCACTCTATCGGGAAGCTGACATTGCATAGCGTGTCGGTTGGCGAAGAGTTGATATCTGGCGCATGATCGTCCGAGGCGGTCTAATAGGTGGGACCGTATCCGAACCGCACAGTCTGGGACGTGAGGACACAGCATGGCAGCCACTGGCACAGCCACCAGCACTGAGAAGGGTCGCCGGATCGTCGGAGCCGAGCGTCAGACGCTCGCCAAGGACCTGGTAAAGCGGTACACCTCGGGGGAGAGCATCCGCGCGTTGGCGGCCTCGACCGGCCGTTCCTACGGGTTCATCCACCGAGTGCTCACCGAGTCCGGCGTGCAGCTGCGTCAGCGCGGTGGTGCCCGGCGCCGCAAGAAGGCGTGACCCGCCCCCCAGCGTCGTCCATCAGCGCCGCGCCCCGGGACGTCCGGTGACCGCCGAGGCGACCGGGGTTCGGCTGACCTGCGACGGGCCGGTCGCCACGGTGACGTTGTGCCGGCCCGACGTGCTCAACGCCCAGACGCCCGCGATGTGGCGAGCGATGAGCGACTTCTCCCGTGACCTGCCCGGCGATGTCCGGGTGGTGGTGGTCCGCGGTGAGGGTCGGGCGTTCTCGGCCGGCCTCGATCTCGCGGTGGCGGGTGCCTCCGGTCCGGGGTCGTTCGCCGAGTTGGCCACGCTGTCCGAGCAGGAGTGCGCCGAGCGCATCGCGGAGTTCCAGGCCGGTTTCACCTGGCTGCACCGGCCGGACGTGATCTCCGTCGCGGCCGTGCAGGGCCACGCCATCGGTGCCGGCTTCCAGCTGGCGCTCGCCTGTGACCTGCGGGTGCTCTCCGCTGACGCGAAGCTGTCGATGGCCGAGGTGACCCTCGGCCTGGTGCCCGACCTGGCCGGCACGAAGCGCCTCGTCGAGCTGGTCGGCTACGCGCGGGCGTTGGAGATCTGTGCGACCGGCCGCCGGTTGGACGCCGCCGAGGCGGACCGGATCGGCCTGGCCACCCTGGTCGTGCCGCCAGCCGAGCTGGACGGTGCGGTGCGGGACCTGACCGCCGGCCTGCTCTCCGGAGCCCGCGACGCGGTGGTGGAGATCAAGGCGTTGCTCGCCGGCGCGGCCGGGCGGTCGCACGCCGACCAGCAGCGCGCCGAGCGGGAGGCGCAGACCCGTCGGCTGCGTGACCTTGCCGGCACTGGAGAATAGGTAAGGACCGCACGGGAAGATCCGGGTTACGGCTGGGGTTGTCACACTCGTCGGGAGAATTGACCTGACGGTGCGGTCTGCCCGGCAACCCGGAGGTGAGCGATGTCCAACCCGATGTCCGGCGGTGGCATGGCCGGGTGGAGCATGCTCCGGTCGATGCGCAACAGCGACGAGGTCTCCACCCACCGCCTCAAGCGGGGGGTGGCCCGCCGCATCGTGGCCTTCGCGCGCCCCTACCGGCGCGACATCGTCATCTTCCTGATCACCGTGGTGCTGGCGGCCGTCATCGGCGTGGCCACACCGGTGCTCGCCGGCGACGTCATCAACGCGATCAACCGAGGCGGCGACGAGGCCGGCCGACTCGTGGTGCGGCTGGCCCTGTTCATCGCCGCGCTGGCGGTCGCCGACGCACTGCTCTCACTGGCCCAACGGTGGTATTCGGCCCGGATCGGCGAGGGCATCATCTTCAACCTGCGCACCCGGGTCTACGACCACGTGCAGCGGATGCCGTTGCAGTTCTTCACCCGTACCCAGACCGGGGCGCTGGTCAGCAGGCTCAACAACGACGTCCTCGGCGCCCAGCGGGCGTTCACCTCGACGTTGTCCGGCGTGGTCAGCAACGTCATCCAGTTGGTGCTCACCGCGGCGGTGATGTTCACCCTCTCCTGGCAGATCACCGCGCTCTCGCTGGTGCTGCTCCCGATTTTCATCATTCCGGCCCGCCGAGTCGGTCGGCGGCTGGCCGAGATCACCCGGGAGTCGTACAACCTCGACGCCAAGATGAACGCGACCATGACCGAACGGTTCGGGG
>NZ_JAGPXZ010000404.1:0-5523 GCF_018070305.1 Micromonospora sp. M51
GGTTGGTCTCGCAGAGCTGCGGCGACGGCAACTTGATCTCGACGGACTTGCCGTCTGCGGTCTGGACGATGGCCCCGTCACCGATCTTGGTGAAGTCGACGTACGCCTCGACGCTGCCGGCCCCGACGAACAGGGTGCGCTCGTTGAGCAGGAAGTCCGGAACGTTGCGCCGGTCGTTCTGGGTGTCGACCACGACCTGGAAGTTGCCCTCGGCGGCCACGTAGCGGCTGAGGTCCTGGATCGACTTGAGCAGCGGTGGCTGGCTGCGGTCGGTCTGCTCCTTGGCGAACGGGTTGCGGAACTCCGGCAGGATGCCGGTCGCCTGAATGCCGAGCAGCACGATCACGGCCAGCGCGGCGGCGCCGAGCAGCAGGAGCAGACCTCGGGCCGCCCCACCACCCCCGCCGGTGCCACCGGTCGTCGGGCCACCGGGGCCAGCCGGGTCGGCGGGGTCGCCGGTGCCCTCCGGGGTATCGGTGGTCCACTCGGGTGTAGCGGTCGACCGCACCTTGAGATCGTCACCGGTCGGGTAACCGGGGAACTCCCTCGTGGGCTCGTTGCTGCCAGCGTCGCGGGCCATCACGCTCACCGTCCTCGTCAGACACGTCGTCTGTCAATGACGGTACGGCCCCGTTACGACAGTCGCGCGGCGAGCGCCAGGAAGCGACAAAGGAGCAGGTCAGGCGAATGCGGAGAGCCCGGTGAGCCGCTGTCCGATGACCAGTTGGTGGATTTCCGAGGTGCCCTCGTAGGTCAGCACGCTCTCCAGGTTGTTGGCGTGCCGCATCACCGGGTACTCGCCGGAGACGCCGTTGGCGCCGAGGATGGTGCGGCACTGCCGGGCGATGGCCAGCGCCTCCCGTACGTTGTTCAGTTTGCCCACGCTGACCTGCTCGGGCCGCAGCCGCCGGGCGTCGGCGAGCCGGCCCAGGTGCAGCGCGAGCAGTTGCCCCTTCACCAACTCGACGGCCATGTCGGCGAGCTTCGCCTGGGTGAGCTGGAACCCGGCCAGTGGGCGACCGAACTGGGTGCGGGTGGTGGCGTACGCCAGTGTGGTTTCCAGGCAGTCGCGGGCCGCGCCGACGGAACCCCAGACGATGCCGTAGCGGGCCTCGGTGAGGCAGCTCAGCGGCGCCTTGAGGCCGACCGCCTCGGGCAGTCGGGCGTCGGCCGGGAGCCGGACGTCGTCGAGCACGATCTCGCCGGTCACCGACGCGCGCAGCGACATCTTGCGGTGGATCTCCCGGGCCGTGACGCCGGGCGTGTCCATTGGTACGGCGAAACCCCGTACGCCCTCGTCGGTGCGGGCCCAGATCACCGCGACGTCCGCGATCGGGGCGTTGGTGATCCACATCTTTCCGCCGGTGAGCACCCAGTCGTCGCCGTCGCGGCGGGCCCGGGTGGCCATCGAGGCGGGGTCGGAACCGTGGTCCGGCTCGGTCAGGCCGAAGCACCCGATCGCCTCACCGGTGGCCATCGACGGCAGCCAGCGTTGCTTCTGCTCCTCACTGCCGTAGCGCCAGATGGCGTACATGGCGAGCGATCCCTGCACCGAGACCAGCGAGCGGACGCCGGAGTCACCGGCTTCCAGCTCCTGGCAGGCGAGCCCGTAGGCGACCGCTGAGGTGCCGGCGCAGCCGTAGCCGGTCAGGTGCATGCCGAGCAGGCCGAGCTTGCCGAACTCGCGGGCCAGCTCCCGGGCGGGCACCCGGCCGTCCTCGTACCACTCGGCGACGTGGGGCCGCACCCGGTCGTCGACGAGTTGGCGGACGACGTCACGGACCTGCCGCTCCTCCTCGCTGAGCGACGGGTCCAGGTCGAGCAGGTCCAGCGGAGCGGTCATGGACGCCACCCTAACGAAGCTTCAGGCCGGACCGCTCACTCGATCGGCTCGGAGAGCACCAGCACCCGGGCGTGGATCTGGTTGCGCTGCTGGAGGGCGGCGCGCAGCGCCCGGTGCAGCCCGTCCTCCAGGTAGAGCCCACCGTTCCACTGCACCACGTGCGGGAAGAGGTCACCGTAGAAGGTGGAGTCCTCGGCGAGGAGCTTGTCCAGCGCCAACTCGCGCTTGGTGGTGATCATCTGATCCAGGCGCAGTGGCCGCGGCGGGATCTCCGCCCACTGCTTGAGCGTCAGATTGTGCTCCGGATAGGGACGCCCGTCCCGGACCGCTCTGAAGATCACGACGGCACGCTCCCCTCCCCGTGGCCGGGCCGACCGACGGCGCCGAGCCGGGCCGCGGCGGGCACCGCGCGGCGCGGCACCGATGACCGTGCCAGCCTAGCCGCCCAGCGCACGCTGCGTTCTGCTCCCTGATGTCAGTTTCGCTATCGCTCGTCCGATCCTCAACCGGACGAACGGGACGTCAGCCTCAGTTCCACCGACCGCGTCGCACAACCTCGTCCATCGGACGACGCCCCCGACGCAACGACGGTGACCGATGGTCAGCGGCCCGGTAACCGATTGTGACGGCACCGATGGGCTGGTACTCCGCCGGCACGCCGAACGCGTCCCGGTAGGTGCCGAGCCGCTGCGGCGGAATGCCGAAGAAGCACGCCCCCAGCCCCTCGTCCACCGCGGTCAGCAGCATCAGCAACGCGGCGAAGCCGGCGTCCACGTGCCAGTACGGCACCGGCCACCGGTCCGGGGACTGATCCGTCCAGCCCTTGTCCGGCTCCGCGTACCGCCGCAGGTAGGCCGACTCGTTGGCGTGCGGCACCACGATCAGCGGTGCGCGGCGCATGCCGGCGAGCCACCGCTGACGCCCACCCCCGTCGGGGGTGGTGGCGGCCCAGAACCGGTCCCGGTCGACCGGCTCCTCCAGCACCAGGAAACCCCAGCCCTGGGCGAAGCCGGCCGACGGCGCGCGGACCGCGTGGTCGAGCAGCCGGTCCACCCCGTCGGGCGGGACCGGACGGTCCGGGTCGTAGTTGCGCACCATCCGCCGACGGCGGACGACCTCGGCGAACTCCATCAGGCGCCGGGGCGGATGCCCCAGGCACCTCGCCAGGTCGTGCCGGGCTTGAGGGTGAGCAGATCCTTGCCCGACCGGAACGCGTCCGGGTGGACGGCCGGCTGCTGCCGGTGGGGGTGACCCCGGTGAACACCTGCCACCAGCCGAACTCGGCATCCGCCCAGATGCTCACACCGGTCGCGCCGTCCGGCGCGGAGAGGCTCACCGACGAACCGCCGTCGGCGTCGCGGATCACGTCACCGAAGCAGGAGTCCAGGACGGCGGCGCCGATCCGGCGGGGGCTGGTCCAGTCGTACTCGGTGCCGGCCACCGGGGTCACCCCCACCGGCAGCAGCCGGCCGTCCACCAGCACCCGGCTGCGGGTGGGCAGCCGCAGCACCAGGTCGTCCACCGCGACGCCGGGCAGTTGCAGGTACGGGTGCACGGAGAATCCGAACGGCGCCAACTCCCCGCCGATGTTGGTCACCTCGTGCTCGGCGCGCAGCCCGTCCGCGTCGACGCTCCACCGGCTGCGCAGCCGCAGCGGCCACGGGTAGCCGAGCTGCGGCGGCAGGTGGTAGCCGACCGTCACGGCGTCCGCGGACTGCTCCAGCAACTGCCACGGCACCCAGTTGACCAGCCCGTGGATGGCCACGTGCCGCTCCGGCTCGGTCAGTGCGAGCTGGTGCGTCCGCTCCCCGAACGAGTAGCGGCCATCGCGGATCCGGTTCGGCCAGGGGGCCAGCACCTGCCCGGTGCAACCCGGGCAGACCTCGTCGGTCCGGTACCCGTCGACCACGTCGACGCCGTCATGCCGGTACGTCCGGAGCCCACCGCCCACCTCCACGATGACGGCCTCGTGGCCGGCGGCGGAGATGGTCCACTGGGCGCCGGAGAACGGGCGCTGATCGGGGCTTTCCATGCCGGCGACCCTAACCGGTCAGGCCCGGTCGCCGCTTGACGCCGTCGCCGCCCGGTAACGCAGCAGCACCGGGAACGCGACAGCGAGCACCACCACGAGCACCGCGGAGGCGAGCCCGCCGGCCACCCAGGCCACCCCGCCGCCGAACCCGGCAGCCATGGTGCCGGCCCGCAGGTCGCCCAGGCGTGGCCCACCGGCCACCACCACCGTGTTGACGCCCTGGAGTCGGCCGCGCATCCGGTCCGGCGCGTAGACCAGCAACATGGACTGACGCAGCACCGCGCTGATCAGGTCGGCGGCGCCGGCCACGGCGAGCAGCACGACCATCAGCCAGAGCTGGTGGGCCAACCCCGCCGCGGCGATCGCCAGGCCCCAGCCGACCACCGCGAGCACCAGGCCGAGCCCCTGCCGGCGGAGCCGGCCGATCCAGCCGGAGGTCAGCCCACCGATCATCGAGCCGATCGCGATGGCGCTGTAGAGCAGGCCGACCGAGCCACCGCCGCCGAACCGCTCGTGCGCGATCTCCGGAAAGAGAGCCCGCGGCATGGCGAGGATCATCGCGATCAGGTCCACCGCGAAGGACAACAGCAGGACCGGGGTGGTGGCCAGGTAGCGGAACCCGTCGATGACGCTGGCCAGGCCGGCCTTTCGGGCCTGGCCGTCGGCGGTGGGCTCGGGCGGCAGCGACGGCAGCCGCAGCGCCGCCCAGAGCATCGCGGTGAACAGCACCGCGTCCAACCCGTACGCGATCGGCAGCACCACAGTGGTGTCCGGCGAGGCGGAGAGGATGAGACCGGCGGCGAGCGGGCCGGCGACCGAGGCGGCGGTGAAGGTCGTGTAGTTCAGCGTGGTGGCGGACGCCACCAGGTCGTCCGGCACCAGCCGGGGCAGCATGGCGCCGCGGGCCGGCGAGCTGCTCGCGAAGGCCACCGACTGCACCGCCATCAACGCCAGCAGCAGCACCGGGCTGCCGACGTCCAGCACCGCCTGGAGCAACAGACCGAGGGTGGATGCCCAAAGCAACAATGAGCCACCGAGCAGCACCGCACGCCGGTCGCGGGCGTCGGCGACCGCGCCGCCCCAGAGCCCGAAGACCAGCAACGGTACGAAGGCGGCAATCCCCAGCAGGCCCACCCAGAACGAGTCCCGGGTCAGGGCGTACATCTCCACCGGCACCGCGACGGCGGTGAACTGGAAGCCGAACATCGCCACGGTGTTGCCGAGCCAGAGCCGCCGGTACGCCGGGACCCGCAGCGGACGCACGTCGATCGCCCAGCGGCGCGCGGCGCGCGGCCGGGTCTCCTGCACTCCCGTCACGGCGCCAACCGCTCGACGATCCAGGCACCCTCGTCCCGGCGACGGAAACGGAGCCGGTCGTGCAGCCGGCTGGCCCGACCCTGCCAGAACTCCACCGACTCGGGTTGCACCCGCAGCCCGCCCCAGTGCGACGGGGTCGGGATGTCGGCCTGGCCGGCGAAGCGTTCGGCCACCTCCTGGTACCGCTGCTCCAGCGCCGCCCGGCCCGACACGACCTGCGACTGAGGGCTGGCCCAGGCGCCCAGTTGGGAGCCGCGCGGCCGGCTGGCGAAGTACGCCTCGCTCGTCGCGCGGTCGACGGGCGTCACCCGCCCGGCGACCACCACCTGAC
>NZ_JAGPXZ010000405.1:0-5513 GCF_018070305.1 Micromonospora sp. M51
GGCCAGCTCGCCCGCACGGACCGGCCCGGCAGCAGCGGCGAGCAACGCGGCCAACGGCTCGGCCGGGGGCACGTTCGGGCCGGTGGCGTACGCCTCCGGCGCGGTCGCGTCCGCGGGCGTGGCGGCGTGACGCTGGGCCGGCGCGGTGTCCAGCCGGGCGCGGGCCGCGTCGAGCAGACGCTCGGCGTCGGCGTGGTCGGCCCGCCGGAACGGGTTCATCGGGAGTCCCCTCACGTCAGCCGTCCGCCGGTTCGGCCTGCGGTGCCCGCCGGGCGGGGCCGCTGCCCGCACGCGGCGGCGTCCCCTCGCTCGCGACCGGCGACCCGGTCGGGCTCTGCCGCTCCAACAGCACCGCCAGCCGTCGTAGACCCCGGTGAGCGGCGGTGCGTACGGCACCGGCGCGGCGGCCCAGCACCCGGCCGGCGGATCCCGCGTCCAGGCCGATCACGGCCCGCAACAGGACCGCTTCGGCCTCCCGGGGCGGCAGGGTGGCGATCAGCGCGAGCGCGGTCTCGGTACCGATCGTCTCGCTGGCTCGCTCGGCGGTGTCCGCGTCGCTGGCCAGATCGACGAGCGACTGCACCGGGACCGGGAGCGAGGGGCGGCGGCGCATCCGGCGGAGATGATCCATGGCGCGGTTACGGGCGATGGTGACCGTCCAGGCCCGGAACTCACCCCCGGTGAAGCCGGGCAGGTCACGGGAGACCTGCAGCCACGTCTCGGAGGCGACGTCCTCGGCGTCGGCCCCGACGATGGCGGTCAGGTACCGCAGCAGCCCGGGCTGGAGGCTGCGGTAGAGGAAGCGGAACGCCTCTTCGTCTCCGGCCTGCGCGGCGCTCACCACCTCCGACAGATCGTCGGTCATCCGCGGCCCACGTATCGCCCGGGGCGGCCCCGCCCGACCAACGGCACCGGGGCACGGCACGGCGTACGAGGCGTCCGCCCGTTCAGCACCACGCCCGCACCGCCCTCCGCCGCTCTCGTTGTGCCCGCGACCACGATTGTCGGGGCGGCGTGTTTGGGGCCGACGCCAGGGGGGTCGATCGGCGCGCTGCCCGCCGAGGTAGCCGGGAGGGCCCGAGCCGGGGCTAACGCTAGGAGGGGGCTCACGACGCGACAAGTCGGCGTCGTGTCACGGAAGAGTGACAATTCTCAGCCCTGCCGGGCGGCGCGTCGCGGTAACGGCCGGTGAGCAGGGAACACGAACCGCGTTCGGAGGCGGTTTCTTGCCACCGCTGAGGGCTTGAACGACGGAATTTGTCGCTTTTCGTGACACCGCATATCCGCTGCGTCACCAAGGGTGAGCGTCCACACAGGTCACAGCGAATCAGCCAACCCGAACCAGCCGCACGGCGGCCCTGCCACGGCGCGCCGGCCCGAGCCGCGCTAGGTACGGTAAGGCGGTGTTGTCATCGGAGGTCGTGCTCAGCGGTCGCTACCGCTTGGACGAACGTGTCGCCACGGGCGGCATGGGCGACGTTTGGCGTGCCTCCGACCTGATCCTCGGCCGACAGGTCGCGGTCAAGGTTCTGCTCCCCGCGCTGGTCTCCGACCCGGACTTCATCGCCCGGTTCCGCGCCGAGGCCCGGATCATGGCGGCGCTGCGGCACCCCGGCATCGTGCAGGTCTTCGACTGCGGCGCGGACGACCTGCCCGACGGCGGCCGGGCGGACTACCTCGTCATGGAGTTCGTCGCCGGTGAGCCGTTGTCCAAGCGGATCGAGGCGGCCGGGCGACTCGACGTGGCCGAGACGATGTCGATCGTGGCCCAGGCGGCGGCAGCGCTCAACGCGGCCCATCGCGGCGGCATCGTGCACCGCGACGTCAAGCCCAGCAACCTGCTGGTGCAGGAGGACGGCACCGTCGTCCTGGTCGACTTCGGCGTGGCCCGCTCCACCGACATCACCAGCATCACCAGCACCAACGCGGTGCCGGGCACCGCCCTCTACATGGCTCCCGAGCAGGCGGCCGGGCGGCCGGTCAGCGGCGCCACCGACATCTACGCCCTGGGCGCGGTCACCTACTGCTGCCTCACCGGCAGTCCGCCGTTCACAGGCGACAACCCCCTGCAGGTCGCCGTCCGACACCTGGACGACGAGCCGCCGGAGCTGCCGCACGACATC
Source organism: Micromonospora sp. M51 (assembly GCF_018070305.1). Classification (NCBI taxonomy): domain Bacteria; kingdom Bacillati; phylum Actinomycetota; class Actinomycetes; order Micromonosporales; family Micromonosporaceae; genus Micromonospora; species Micromonospora sp. M51. The sequence continues at coordinate 2,124 of NZ_JAGPXZ010000405.1, forward strand.
CCGGAGGCGGTCCGCGCCCTGGTGTCGCGGGCCCTGGCCAAGGATCCGCTGGAGCGGTTCACCAGCGGCGCGGCGATGGCCGAGGCCGCTCGGACGGCGGTCACCGACGGCGAGCCACCGACGGCGATGGCCACCCCTGTCGCGCTGCGCAACGCCGGGCCGGGCACCCGCACCGACGTGCCGGTGGGCGCGGCGGTGGCGAACGGGTCACGGGCGGCGCGCCGGCGGGGCCCGCTGGTCGGTGCGGCCGCGGCCATGCTCGTCGCGCTGGTCGGGCTCGGCGCGGCACTGGCCGCGCAGCGCCACGCGGGCGAGGATCCGGCGGTCCATCTGCCGACCACCGCGCCGACGGTCGCGCCGAGCGGTCCCGTGGACCTGCCCGCGGCCAACGAACAGATCACCAGCGTCGACCCTGGCCGGCCCGACCGCACGCGGGCACCCAACAACCCGCCGTCGGTTTCGGTCTCGGCCACGCCGAGCCTGGAGCCGAGCCAGACCGCCACTTCGCCGACGCCGACGGCGGTCGTCACCAGCGCACCACCGACCAGCGCACCACCGACCAGCCTGCCACCGACCGATCCGACGCCGCCGACCACGCCGCCCACGACCACGAGCGCGCCGGCCGATCCGGAGGTGCCGGCCGGCGGCTGAGCCACGCGCCGTCGACGTCCCCACAGTCCCACCGGCACCCATATCCCCAAAACGGACTTACGTCACCGAAGACGCCTCTAGGCTCTCAGCAGGCCATTTACACCATCTGCTGCGGGAGCCTGGGTGAGCGCTGAAAAGCTGGTCGTCATCGGTCAGGGGTATGTGGGACTGCCACTGGCCATGCGGGCCGTCGAGGCGGGGCTCGACGTGGTCGGGCTGGACGTCGACGCCGACCGGGTCAAGCGCCTCGCCTCCGGCGAGTCGTTCGTCGAGGACATCCCGGCCGACCGGCTGGGCCGGGCGTTGGGCAGCGGTCGCTACCACCCCAGCACCGAGTACACCGACGCCGACGGGTTCGACATCTGCGTCATCACGGTGCCGACCCCGCTGCGCGACGGCACCCCCGACCTGAGCTTCGTCGAGCAGGCCGGCATCGGCATCGGCCCGTACGTACGCCCGGGCTGCACGGTGATCCTGGAATCGACCACGTACCCCGGCACCACCGAGGAGCTGCTGCGCCCGCTGCTGGAGTCGGCCAGCGGACTGACCAGCCCCGGCGACTTCCACCTGGGCTACAGCCCGGAGCGGATCGACCCGGGCAACCCGACCTGGCGCCTGGAGAACACCCCGAAGGTGGTCTCCGGTGTGGACCGGGCGTCGCTGGCCCGGGTGGACGAGTTCTACCGGCGCCTCGTGGAACGCACCGTGCCGGTGGACTCCACCCGCGTCGCCGAGCTGACCAAGCTGATCGAGAACACCTTCCGCCAGGTCAACATCGCGCTGATCAACGAGCTGACCATGCTCTCGCACCACCTCGACATCGACGTCTGGGAGGCGATCGACGCGGCCTCGACCAAGCCGTTCGGTTTCCTGCCGTTCCGGCCCGGCCCCGGCGTCGGCGGGCACTGCCTGCCGATCGACCCGTGCTACCTGTCCTGGCAGGTCAAGCGCCGCCTCGGGCGGCAGTTCCGGTTCATCGAGCTGGCCAACGACGTCAACCACGAGATGCCCGAACACGTCGCGCAGCGGATCATGGCGGGGCTGAACCGGGACGGTCGGGCCGCCAGAGGCGCCCGGCTGCTGCTGCTCGGTCTGGCCTACAAGAAGAACACCGGCGACATGCGGGACTCCCCCGCCGTCGATGTGGCGCGACGGTTGCAGGCCCTCGGCGCCGAGGTGCACGCCGTCGAGCCGTACGCGGAGGCGCACCAGCTCCCCGCCGGGGTCACCATGGTCGGGCTCACCGAGCGGGAGGTGCGCGCCGCCGACGCGGTGGTGGTGGTCACCGACCATGACATCTTCGACTACGACCTCGTGGTGCGGCACGCCCGCTACGTCTTCGACACCCGCAACCGGTGCGTCGGCCCGATGGTCGAGCGCCTGTAGACCCGGCACCGCTGGCCGGTCCCGCCGCCGGGGAAGAGGGCGGGGCCGGCCGGCGATGTCCGTCCGGTGCCACTGCCGACAACCCGGCCGGTCACTGGTCGGCGAGCGCCTCGACGACCGGGCGGGACAGCGCCCGGCGGGCCGGCAGCACCGAGGCGAGCAGGGCGGCCAGCACCGCGACGCCGACGATCAGCCCGAGCTGACCGAACGGCAGCACCACGTGGAAGTCGCCGCCGAGGCGGTCCAGCAGGGCCATCGTGGACGCGCTGACTCCGGTGCCGAGCCCGACACCGAGCACCGCGCCGACCACCGCCATCAGCACCGCCTCGACGGCGAGCACGGCCCGCATCCGCCCCCGGGTGAGCCCGACCGCCCGCAGCACGGCGTTCTCCCTGGTCCGTTCGAGCACCGACAGGCTCAGCGTGTTCGCGACGCCGACCAGGGCGATCACCACGGCCAGGCCGAGCAGCGCGGTGACGAAGGCGAGCAGCATGTCCACAGTGCCGGTGAGCATCTTCTTGTACGCGCCCTGGTCCATCAGGTTCACCGTCGGGTACCGGCCGAGCACGGCCGTGATCGCCGCACGAGCCCGATCGGCGCTCACCCCGGCGGCGGGGTCGATCTCGGCCAGGTAGCCCCGCTGGGCGGGGAAGAGCGCGGCGAAGTCCTGGTCGGACAGGTCGATGACGTGACCCGCCGGCACCGCACCGCCCGGGGTGTCGCCGGTGACCACGGCGGCCACCCGCATCGACCGGCCCGCGACGGTCACCGGCGAACCGACCTGCCAACCACGGGAGCGCGCCAACTCGCTGTGCACCAGCACCTGCCCCGGACCGACACGGTCGGCGTCGCCCGCCAGCACTCCGCTCAGCGTCCGAGAAACCAGCGCCGGGTGGGCCGCGCGGATCTCGACGTCGTCGACGACGACGCTGCGCTGCTCGTGCACGACCCCCAACTCGGGGCGGGCGATGAGCTCACCGACGAGCGCGGCCGGCAGGTCCTGTCCGATTCCGCTGACCACGAAGTCGGTGCCGATCTGAGCGTCGACGCTGCGTTCGATGCCGTCCTTGGTGCTGCGCGCGCCCACCATGAACGCCGAGACCAGTCCGATCCCGATCACCAGTGCCGTGGCTGTCGCGGCGACCCGCCGTGGATTGCGCACCGTGTTGGCGACCGCCAGCTCACCGGCGGTGCCGAGCACCCGTCGTACCGGCCAGCCGAACACCCGGGCCAGCGCCGGGACGAGCACCGGCCCGAACAGCACGATCCCGAAGAAGCTGAGCACCCCGCCGGCCGCCACCAGCAGCAGCTGCCCGGCGCTGGCGGCACCGGCCAGCGCGGCGACCCCGGCGG
>NZ_JAGPXZ010000406.1:0-5504 GCF_018070305.1 Micromonospora sp. M51
CCCCTCCCCTACGCGATCTTGCAGTTTCTGCCCGGGCAAAAGCCTTATCTGTACGCAGACCGGCGACACAAAGTGCAAGATCGCGGCGGGTTTCGGGGGGTCAGAGGCGTTCGAAGCCACGGGTCAGCTCCCAGTCCGTCACCGCGGCGTCGAAGGCCGCCAGCTCGACCCTCGCCTGGTTGGCGTAGTGGGCCACGACCTCGTCGCCGAACGCCTCGCGGGCCACCGTCGAGCCCTCCCACAGGGCCAGGGCGTCGCGCAACGTGGTGGGGACACGCTCCGCCTCCGGGTCGTCGTACGCGTTGCCGGTGCACTCCTGCCCCAACTCCAACTCACCGTCGATGCCGTGCAACGCGCCGGCGACCAGCCCGGCGATCGCCAGGTACGGGTTGACGTCGGCGCCGGGCACCCGGTTCTCCACCCGCATGCCCTGCCCGTGCCCGACCACCCGCAACGCGCAGGTGCGGTTGTCGACGCCCCAGCGCAGCGCCGTCGGGGCGAACGAGCCCGGCTGGTACCGCTTGTAGGAGTTGATGTTCGGGGCGAAGAACAGGCTGAACTCCCGCATGGTGGCCAACAGCCCGGCGAGCACCCGCTGCCCGGTCGCCGACAGGTGCGCCGGCCCGTCGCCGAGCATCGCCGACGAACCCGACGAGTCCCGCAGCGAGAAGTGGATGTGGCAGGAGTTGCCCTCCCGCTCGTTCGGCTTGGCCATGAAGGTGATCGCCATGCCCTCCTGGGCGGCGATCTCCTTGGCCCCGTTCTTGTAGATGACGTGGTGGTCGGCGCAGGCCACCGCCTCGTCGTACCGGAAGGCGATCTCGTGCTGGCCGAGGTTGCACTCGCCCTTGGCGCTCTCCGGGGTGAGCCCGGCGCCGGCCATCTCGGTGCGGATGCGGCGCAGCAGCGGCTCCACCCGGGCGGTGCCGAGCAGGGAATAGTCCACGTTGTACTGGTTCGCCGGGGTCAGGTCGCGGTAGCCGCGCCGCCAGGCGTCCTCGTACGAGTCGCGGAACAGCACGAACTCCAGCTCGGTGCCGGCGTACGCGGTCAGCCCGTGCTCGGCCAGCCGGTCCAGTTGCCGGCGCAGGATCTGCCGGGGCGAGGCGACCACGTCACCCGAGCCGTCCAGCCAGGTCAGGTCGGCCAGCAGCAGGGCGGAGCCGGGCTGCCAGGGCATCCGGCGCAGGGTCGCGAAGTCGGGCACCATCGCGAAGTCGCCGTAGCCGCGGTCCCAGCTCGACATCGCGTACCCGTCGACGGTGTTCATGTCCACGTCGACGGCGAGCAGGTAGTTGCACCCCTCGCTGCCGTGCTCGGCGACCTGATCGAGGAAGAACGGCGCGTGAAACCGTTTCCCCTGGAGGCGACCCTGCATGTCGACGAGGGCCAGCACCACGGTGTCGATCTCACCCTCGGCGACGGCGACCCGCAGTTGTTCCAGCGTGAGCGGTGCTTTCCTCATTCGCGGGCCTCCATCACCAAGGTCTACTGGCAAACCGGATCACCGTCAATGCCCCGTGCCGCCTGGGAACGAAACCGCGAGTTCGTCCGCGTCGTCCGATCGTTCGTCGCCGCGCCCGGGCTTGGTGCGATGCACATCCGGGCAGACCGGGAGCCGTCGGTCGCCGCCGAGGTGACACGGCGAGGCCGGTGTCCGAACTCCGAACGCCGGCCCCACCCTCACGTCACTTCACAGTCCCCATCGACACCACGATGTCCTCCTTGCCGGTGTACGACCAGAACACCGGCTCGGCCGAGTAGCTCAGTTTCGCCTCGGCCCACAGAGGGCTCGACGAAACCACGAACCAGTCGTGGCTGCGGGACAGCAGATAGACGCCCCACCCGGGTTCGACCGCCAGTTCGTGCAGCCCCGTCAGACGGCGCGTCTGCTCGGGATGCGCCCTGCGCAGCGACAGGCCGCGCAGCACGAACGGCGTGCACAGGTACGTCACGTCCTGGAACAGCACCTCAAGCCGGTACTCGTGGGTGGAGCTGGCATCTGCCTGGAGCCACAGCTGGGTGTGCGTCCGACTGACGTGCGTGATCTGGAACAGCCGGTCCGGCGCCTCAAGCTCAGCGGTGATTTCGTTGCGGATCATGCGCTCACATCCCTTGAACTCTCGCCCGCCGGAAGTTGGACGAGTTCAGAGCCGCTCCTCGACGGTCACCGATCACTCACGACGTTCGTCGACAGTGCGGACCGGGCCGGTGAACCACTTGCGGGCCGAGGCGTACCACCAGACGGCAACGACCAGCAGCACCCCGCCCACGGCCAACGGCGCGTAGTTCACCGCCGACCAGGTGAACCCGTCGTTGCCGGGCACCCCGGCGGGCACGATCGGCAGCACGAAGTACACGGCGATGATCGCGATCTCGATCACCGCGATCCAGCCGAGCAGCTTGTACCTGCGGCCCAGCGTCCACGGCCCGGGGACGAACCGGTCGCCCATCCGCAGCCGCAGCGCGATCGGGATGAGGAACGACAGGTAGAGCCCGAGCACCGCGACGGAGACCACCGCGTAGAAGGCGATCGGGATGCCGGCGGAGCTCTCGTAGAGCGCCGGCAGGGTCAGCACCAGACCGGCCAGCGTGGCGCCGATGATGGCGTTGACCGGGGTGCCGTTGCGGTCGACGGTCGACCAGAGCCGCCATCCGGGCACCGCCCGGTCCCGACTGAACGCGTACGCCATGCGGCTCATCGAGGTCACGCAGCTCATGCCGCAGAAGAACTGGCCGATGGTGGAGATGATGATGACGATCTTGAAGAAGACCGGGGTCAACGCGGACTCGAAGATGGCGCCGGAGAAGCCGCCCGCGGCGTTGACCGCCTCGACGTCGGTGGCCGCGAAGAGGAACGCCAGCAGCAGGATCCAGCCACCGACCGCCGAGTAGAAGATCGACTGCCAGAGGCCACGGGCCGCGGCCTGCGAGGCGCCCCGGGTCTCCTCGGAGACGTGCGCGCAGGCGTCGAAGCCGGTGATCGTGTACTGGGTGAGCAGGAAACCCAGCGGCAGCACGTAGAACCAGAACGTCAGCCCGCCGATGTCGCCGTCACCGAAGCCGGAGTTGTTGAACCGCTCGGTGAACACGAACTGGAAGCTCTGGTGGTTGTCGGGAACGAAGACCAGGATGGCCACCACGACGGCCGCGCCGGCCACGTGCCACCAGACCGAGACGTTCTGGAGTACGTCGATGATCCGGTGCCCGAAGATGTTGATCAGCCCGTGCAGCACCAGGATGATCACGAAGAGCATGAACGCCTGCCGCAGCGTCCCGGCCCAGCCGTCGAAGAGCGCCGACAGGGTGAGGTTGAGAAACGTCGCGCAGCCGTAGTCGACCGAGGCGGTGACCGCCACCAGACCGATCAGGTTCAGCCAGCCGGTGAACCAGCCGTGCACGGGACGACCCATGGTGGCCGCCCACCAGTAGATCCCGCCCGCTGTCGGGTACGCCGACACCAGTTCCGCCATGCAGAAGCCGATGATCAGGATGAACAGCGAGATCAGCGGCCAGCCCCAGGAGATGGCGACCGGCCCGCCGTTGTTCCACGCCTGACCGAAGGTGGTGAAGCAACCGGCCAGGATCGAGATGATCGAGAAGGAGATGGCGAAGTTGGAGAAGCCACTCCACTTGCGGCGTAGTTCCTGTTTGTAGCCGAGTTCAGCGAGCCGTCGGGCGTCGTCGTCCATCGGTTGCTCGGCGGTCGGCACGGGCGTCGTGGCCACTGCACACCTCCCTGAGGTGGTTCCGCGTGCGAGTGGGCAAAGTGTCGACCCGGCCGATCAAGGCGGTCAATACGTAGTCGGTGGGAATCTCACTCCCGGTGGGCTAATTGCGTTGCCGTCCAGCCACCCCGGCCCGCATCCTGGACCAGTGACCAGGCCCGATCAGGGCCCCACCCCGGGCGCTCGGACCGCCCGACACCGGTGGCGCGGGGCACGCCTCTCTCTCACGCACGGGCACGCCGCCCGTACCCAAAAGTGCCCCGCGCCCCCCAACCTCCGGGTTGGGGGGCAGGTCAGGTCAGGAGGAGGCCGGCCACCCAGAGGGCGGCTATGAGCAGGCCGGCCAGGAACTCCACAAGGATCGACAGGCCGGCGGCCTTGAGGGCCTGCACGGTGGACGGCCAGGCGAGCTGGTTGCTGCCCAGCCGCAGCCGCTCCGCCGCCCACACCCCCGCCACGAAGCCGAGCACCAACCCGACGAACGGCACCACGAAGAACCCGATGATGCCGAGCACCCCGCCGGCGAGCAGCGTGGACGTCGGCACACCGGTGCGCTTCAGGTTCCGGCCAGGCCACGCGTACTTGATCACGGCGCCGGTCGCGGCGACCAGTGTGGCGGCGGCGAACACCGCCCAGCCACCCAGCCCGGCACCGCCGAACACGGCCCAGACCAGCACGCCACCCCAGCACAGCGGCAGCGCCGGCAGACCGGGCACCACCACGCCGGCCAACCCGGCCAGGATGGCCAGCCCGGCCACCACGGTCACCACCGTCTGCGAGTCCGTCAGGTCCACGCCGCCACCCTCCGTCGCCGCCGACCAGACCGCAACGGTCCCCCGCTCACGGCAGTGCTCCGTCGCCACGCAGCCGGGCGGTGATCGCGTCAGCCGGGGCCGGGGCACCGAAGAAGCGGCCCTGCCCGGTGTCGCAGCGCAGCGCCCGCAGCCGTTCCGCCTGCACGCCGGTCTCCACCGCCTCGGCCGTGACCCACAGCTCCAGGGCGTGCGCCAACCGGACCAACGCGTCGACGATCCGTTCGTCGCGGTGGTCGGCGGCCTCGTCGGTCCCGTCCGCGCGGATGCCCTCGACGAACGGGCCGGCGAGCTTCAGGCAGTGGATCGGCAACCGGCGCAGGTACGCCAGGTTGGAGTAACCGGTGCCGAAGTCGTCCACTGCCAGCCGGACACCGAGCGCGGCGAGCCGGTGCAGGCTGCGCAGCGGCTCTCCGGCGCTGCCCATCACGGCGCTCTCGGTCAACTCCAGCTGGAGCAGCTCGGCGGGCAGCCCACTGGTCCGCAACGCGTCGGCCACAGTGTCCACGATGGCGGGTTCGTCGGCCTGCCGCGCGGCGAGGTTGACGCTGACCACCAGCCGGGCGTCCGGGAACTCCCGCCACCACCGCTCGGCGTCCGCGCAGGCCCGCCGCAGCACCCACTCGCCGAGCCGGACGATCAGGCCGGTCTCCTCGGCCAGCCCGATGAACCGGTCCGGCCCGATCAGGCCCAGCTCCGGGTGCTCCCAACGGACCAGCGCCTCCACCGCGAGCATGCTGCCCTCCAGCAGCGACACGATCGGCTGGTAGTGCAACACGAACTCGCCCCGGTCGAGTGCGGCGGGCAACCCGGCGACCAGCGCCGACCGGGCGATGTCCCGGGCGCCGCGCTCGGGGTCGTAGACCGCCCACCGGCCCCGGCCCGCCGCCTTGGCCCAGAAGAGCGTGGTGTCCGCGGCCTTCATCAGCTCCGACGCGGTGGTTTCCGAGGCGGGGCACTGCAC
>NZ_JAGPXZ010000407.1:0-5500 GCF_018070305.1 Micromonospora sp. M51
GCCTCACTGTCGACGGCGGCCGGGTCGACGTGGACCTGTTGCGCGCGCACAAGCAGGACGTGGTCGAGGGGATGGTCGCCGCCAACCGGCAGCAGTTCCTCGACTCCGGCCTGCACCTGGTGATCGGCGAGGCCCGGTTCGTCGGCCCACGGACCGTCCGGGTGGCCCTCGCCGACGGTGGCGAGCGGCTGCTGCGCGGCACCGACGTCGTGATCAACACGGGGACCCGCCCCCATCTGCCGTCGGTGCCCGGGATGGCCGAGGCCGGGGTGCTCACCAGCGACGAGCTGCTGCGCCTGGATCGGCTGCCGGCCCGGCTGGTGGTGCTCGGCGGCGGCACCGTCGGAGTGGAGTTCGCGCAGATGTTCGCGTCGTTCGGCAGCGCGGTGACGCTGGTCGAGGGCGGTCCACGGCTGCTCACCCGGGAGGATCCCGACGTGAGCGACGCGGTGATGCGCGTCTTCCTCGACGACGGCATCGACGTACGGGTGGGTGTGGCGGTAGCGCGCATCGAGCGGGACCCCGACGGCGCGTTGCGGGTGACGCTGGACGACGGCGGCGTGGTGATCGGGGACGACGTGCTGGTGGCGGCCGGCCGGGAACCGGTCACTGACGGGCTCGGCCTGGACGTCGCCGGCGTACGGCTCAGCGAACGGGGCTTCGTGGAGGTCGACGAACACCTGCGCACCAGCGCCGAGCACACCTGGGCGGCCGGAGACGTCGCCGGCAGCCCCCAGTTCACCCACGTCTCGTTGGACGACTACCGGATCATCAGGGCGAACCTCGCGGGAGGCCGGCGCAGCACCGCCGACCGGCTGATCCCGTACACCGTCTTCACCACCCCGGAGCTGGCCCGGGTCGGGCTGACCGAGACCGAGGCGCGCCGCGCCGGGTACGACGTCCAGGTCGCCCACCTGCCGGTCGCCGCCATCCCCCGGGCCCGCACCCTGCGTCAGACCCGGGGCATGTGGAAGGCGGTCATCGACACCGGCACCGACCGGATCCTCGGCGCGGCGCTGCTCGGCCCCGAGGCCGGCGAGGTGATCACCTCCGTGCAGCTGGCCATGCTCGCCGCGATGCCGTGGACCGCCCTGCGGGACGCGGTCATCACCCACCCGACCATGACCGAGGGCCTCAACCTGCTGTTCGCCTCGCTGGAGTCCCGCCCGGTCCGCTGAGCGCCGCTCGACCAACCGTGCACCGGCTACCCGGCGATCTCGTCGCGTACCCGTTGCTGGAAGGCGCGGGCCTGCGCCCCGGTGGGCGGCGGCCCGCCGTGCCGCGCGGCGACCGCCTGCCGGATGACCTCGGCCGGGTCCCCCGCGTCGATCAGCCGCTGACCGGCCGCCGTCTTGGCGAGCCAGATGCCGTCGCGGTGGCGCACCAGCGATCGGCAGGCCCCGAGCACGGCGTCCTCGGTGCCGGGTGCGGGTTGGTCGGCGGGCGGTGTGGGTAGGGCGAGCCACCAGGTCAGCGCCTCGACGAGCAGCCGGCGCAGGTCGGCCGGGGCGAGGTCGGCGAAGACCTCCCCCGCTGGCGGCCCGAGCAGCGCGAGTCCGCTCTGGTGCAGGATGCTGCGGTCGAGGCCGTACCAGAACCGGCCGTCGGCGACCGGGCGGTCGGCGGGGTCGAGGGTGCGCCGGAACGGCATGCCGGCCCCGGTGTTCAGTTCGACCTCGAAGCCGGGCTCGGGGGTGCCGGAGGCGGCCACCGCCCGGTCGTAGACCACCAACTCCAGCCCGCGCGCCGGGCAGGGCAGCGCCTCGTGCCGCAGCCGCGCGACCAGCGCCTGCTTGGCGTCGGTGCTGAGCGGCCCGGCGCTGAGCAGCGCCACGTCCACGTCGCTGCGACCGGGCTGGTACGCCCCGAGCCCGACCGAGCCGGCGGCGTACGCCCCAACCAGGTCGGTGCCGAGCACGTCCCGGGCGGTGCTGACCAGGTCGTCGAGGTAGCGCTGAAGATCGGAGTGCACGGGCCATCATGGCGCACGGCTCGGAACCGGGCGGCACTACCCCGCGTAGAGCAGCAGCAGACCGGCGACGGTGTAGGTGACCATGAGTGCCAGCAGGGGCAGTTGGCCGGCCACCGCCCGGGCCCGGGGGAACAGGTACAGCGCGCGGTCGTGGGCGAGCAGGGTGCCGAGCAGGTGTCCGAGGACGATGACGGTGATCTGCAGGGTGGCCACCCCGGAGGGCGTGACCAGCGCGGTGTGCGGTTCCCAGTCGGCGGTGCCGAGCCAGTTGGCACCGGTGCCCAGCGGGTCGGAGAGCAACGCGACGGTGCGCTGGCCCTCCAGGATCAGCAGCGAGTAGTAGTGCGCCACCACGTACCCGACCGCGATCGGCACGATGGAGTGGGCGATCTCGCCCGGCACGGCACGGGCCTCGGCCGGGTCGGCGCGACCGATGCGCGCCGCGGCGCCGGTGGCGGCGAGGTACGCCACCGCGACGGCGGCGATGACGAGGCTCAGGCCGGCGCTGCCGGTGACGGCCGGGTGCAGGCCGTTCTCCTGGCTGAAGCGCAACCAGCCCGGCGCGTTGGAGAGGCTGTCGTACATGGTCGAGCCGAGCAGCACGATCACCACGGCGACCAGCCCGGGGCGGGGACGCAGACCGGCGATCCCGTCGAGCGGATTGCGCCACACCAGGACGCCGTCGGCGGCCCGGCCGAGCGGGGCGAGCTGACCGATCAGGGTGCTGTACGCCTCGAACGGGTCGGCGTGGTCGAACCAGCCGGCGCCGAACACCACCGCGCCGACCAGCAGGAGCACCGCGTACCCGGCCAGCCAGGCGGTGATGACCGGCAGGGTGGCCCGGTCGGGGGCGACCAGTTCCAGCCAGACGAACCCGAACAGGGTGGCGGCGGCGGGCCACCATCCGACCCCGTCGGGCAGTTCACGCAGCCCACGGTGCGGGTCGCGCCGCGCGGCCAGCGCGGCGAGCAGGTGCACGGTGCGCAGCGGGTTGACCGCCCGCCAGACCGGGCCGAGCAGCAGCGACAGCGGTGCCAGCCCGACCCAGAGCAGGACGTAGAGCGTGCCGGCCGTCGGGTTGTCAGCGGTGTCCGGCCCGCCCAGCAGGCCGAGGCAGAACCAGGCGGCGGCGAGCAGGCCGAGCCCGCGCAGCGCCCACCGGACGGCCTGCGCGTCGACGAGTCGAGCGAGCCAGCGCGGCACGGGGCGACCGCCGGTGGCGTCCCGGTCGAGCCGGGGTTCGCGCCACAGCACACCCAGTGCCACGAACGTGACGACGAGGGTCAGCGCGGCGGCGACGACGAGCTGCGGCAGCGTGATCGGCAGGTCCTGGCGGCCACCGACACCGTGGGCCAGCAGCGTGGGAGCGGCCGTCATGCCGCTCAGCGGACGACGAGCTGGAAGAGCACCAGCTCGGAGTCGTGCGTCTCCACCTCGAACAGTCCGGTCTGGTCGGCGCGGAACTCGACCGAGCCGGGCGTGCCGGCCGGCAACCGGGCGCCCAGGTCGTAGCCGTGCACGTGCAACTCGTCGGACACGTCGGAGGTGACAGTGATCCGGACCAGCTCGCCCTTACTGACGGTGACCCGCCCGGTCGGCGGATCGACCCGCCGCTTCGCGATCGTCACGGTGATCTGTCGGTCCACCGCCGGGGTGCTGGCGGCGGCGCTGGGGGTGCCGGTGGGCGTCGGGGCGGGTGCGGTGGGGGTGGCGCCCGACGGGCCGGCGGACGTCGGCGCCGTCGAGGGGGTGCCCACCGAGGGGTCGTCGTCCTGCCCGCAACCGGCGAGGAGCAGGGCGGCGAGGGCGACGGCGGTGACGGTCGCGGCGGTGCGGGCGGCGGGGGTGCGGACGAACACGGGTGGACTCCGAACGACGCGAGGGGGACGGGTGTCGGTTTGATCGTCGGGGAGGAGAACTCTACGTCTTGTTCGGTGCCGGGGAAATGACCATGATGAACGAATGCGATCGAAGCTGATCACTGTGCGTAAGGTTCTGAGCCGTACCGTGGCGGCGCTGGCAGCGGCCCTGGCGGTGTCGCTGCTGCTGCCGGTCGCCCCGGCGTACGCGCACGGCCAGCTGGCGACCTCCACCCCGCTGACCGGCACCGTGGTACGCGAGCCGCTGACGCAGCTGGCGTTGTACTTCACCGAGAAGCCGGCCTCGAACGCGCACTTCGCCGTCACCGGGCCGGACGGGTCGCGAGTGGACAGTGGCTGGTCGCACGGTGAGCCGAAGCGACTGGACAAGCCGGTCACCGAGTACTTCATGGTCAACGGCGTGTTCGAGCCACGGCTGTACCACACCGGCTTCCCGGCCATGGTGACCGTCGCCCACTGGCCGGCGAAGGGCCGTTACACCGCCAGCTATCTCTCCGTGGCCTCCGACGGTGAGGCGGTGCGGGGCGAGGTGAGCTTCGACTACCAGGGCCCCGGCACGCCTGCCCCGGCCGGTTGGTCGCCGCCCACGGCGGGGCCGGATCCGGCGCTGATCGCCCAGGCCGAGGGTGGGGGCTCGACCACCCCAGGAGCCACCGGCAGCCCGCACGCCCCCACCGCCGCGTCGGCGGCCGCCCCGGCCGGCGCCGCCCCGGAGCAGCGTGGCGGCGGCTTTCCGGCCTGGCTGGTCCCGGCCCTGATCGTCGTGGTGGTCTCGGCGGTGGTGTTGCTGGCGGCCCGCCGTCGACCTGCGGCGCGGGGCGCCTCCCCGGCGGGCCGCCGGCCGACCGGCGCGGCGGGTCGGGGCGGCGGCGGCACCCGCAAGGCCGCGGGTCCGACTCGGAAGACCGGTGCCCGGACGGGTGGTCCGGCACGGCGCGGACGGCGGTAGACCACCGCAGCAACCGGTATTCTTCGCATACCGCCTCGAACTTTCGCACGGACATAGGAAACTTTTGATGTATCGAGGCGAAGCCATGGACAGTGCAATCGAAACACCTTAATGTCTCGACCCATCAACCCGGTGTTTCCGCACTGTCACTCGTCGGCGTCGAGGACGTTACGGAGCCGGGGCCGACGGTCATCCTCACCGCTGATCCACGCCGGCCGTCGGGCACTCCACTGCCTCCTGGAGGAACGATGGGCACACCCCTGCTACGCCGACTCCACCATCCCGTCCTCGGTGCGCTGGCGCTCGTCCTCGCCGCCGGCCTCTGGGCCGTCCCCGCCACCGCCGCCCCCGCGCAGGAACCGGGCGTCACACTGCGCGTCTTCGACGTGCAGGTGCCGCTGTCCGAGCTGTGCACCCTCAAGCCCGCCCAGACCCCGAACGTGGACAAGCTGATGTCCACCATCAACTGGACCTCGGCGGCCGACTTCGGCTTCGAGGACAACTTCGTCTCGCAGGTGCTCGGCAACATCACCACCACCCAGGCCGGCAGCTACACGTTCCGGCTCAGCAGCGACGACGGATCCAAACTGTCCATCGACAATGCCGTGGTGATCAACCACGACGGGCTGCACGGCGCCACCCCGCCCAAGGAGGGAACCGTCACCCTCACCGCCGGCCTGCACCCGCTGCGCATCGACC
>NZ_JAGPXZ010000408.1:0-5499 GCF_018070305.1 Micromonospora sp. M51
AGGCGGCCACCCGGCATCTCGCCGAGCAGGCCGGGGGCCTGGACGCCGTGGTCACCGCCGCCGGCACCGACGTGCCGGGCCGGCTCGCCGACCTGCCGGGCGAGACCTGGGACCGGATCGTCGCCGTGGACCTGCTGGCCACCGCGGCGGTGATCCGGGCCGCGCTGCCGTTCCTGCTGACCTCTCGGGGGCGCGTCGTCACCGTCGCCTCCACCCTGGGCGTCAAGGCGGTCAGCGACGCCACCGCGTACTGCGCGGCGAAGTTCGGGGTGGTGGGGTTCACCCGAGCCCTCGCCGCCGAGCTGGCCGGTCAGGTCGGCGTCACCCTGCTCATCCCGGGTGGGATGCGCACCGCGTTCTTCGACGAACGTGACCCGCAGTACAAGCCGGGGCCGGACGCGATCCTCAACGAGCCCGCCGACACCGCCGCCGCGATCATGTTCGCGCTCAGCCAGCCGGCCGGTTGCGCGGTGCGCGAGATGGTGGTCTGCGCCGAGCAGGAGACCTCGTACCCGTGATCCTCGTGCTGCGCGCCCTCGGCGTCGGCGATCTGGTGACCGCGGTGCCCGCGCTGCGGGCGCTGCGGGCCGCGTACCCCTCGCGGGAGCTGGCGCTCGCCGCGCCGGCCTGGCTGGCTCCGCTGGTCGACCTGGTCGGCGGGGTGGACCGGCTGGTGGACACCACCGGGCTGGACCGACCCCTGCGGGTCGGGTCGGCCCCGCGGGTCGCGGTCAACCTGCACGGCCGCGGTCCGCAGTCGCACCGGCTGCTCGCGGCCACCCGACCCGGTCGGCTGCTCGCCTTCGCCAACGCGGACGCCGGCTGTGCCGACGGCCCGCGTTGGGCCGCCGACGAGCACGAGGTGGACCGGTGGTGCCGGCTGCTGTCCTGGTACGACATCCCGACCGACCGGGCCGACCTCAGCCTGCGCCGACCCGGGTCGGCGGGGCTGCCCAGCGGTGCCACGGTGCTGCACCCGGGCAGCAAGATCCCGGCCAAACGGTGGCCGGCCGAGCGGTTCGCCGCGCTGGCCCGGACGCTCACCGACCAGGGGCACCGGGTGCTGCTCACCGGCTCGGCCGACGAACGGGAGTTGGCAACCCGGGTGGCCGAGGCGGCCGGCCTGACCTCGGACGCGGTTCTGGCCGGCCGGACCGACCTCGGCGGGCTCGCCGCGCTGGTGGCCGACGCCCGGTTGGTGGTCAGCGGGGACACCGGCGTCGCCCATCTGGCCACCGGGTACGGCACCGCGTCGGTGGTTCTCTTCGGGCCGGTGCCACCGGCGCACTGGGGGCCACCACCGGACCGGCCACGGCACCGGGTGTTGTGGGCCGGTGCGGGGGATTGGCCCAGGTGGGACGGGGTAGGAAGCCACCCGACGATGGCGGCTCTGCACCTCGACGAGGTGCTGGCCGCGGTGGCCGAGGTGGAGAGGGTGGTGCGGGTCTCCGGTGCGGTTGCGGCGTAGCGACCCGGGTCGACCGGGGTACGGACGGCGTCGTCGCGGACGGGGCTGGCTGTTCGTCGATCCGTCCGGGGCGCCGGTGCGGGATCCGGAGGTGCTGGCCCGGCTGCGGGAGCTGGTCATCCCGCCGGCCTGGCAGGACGTCTGGATCGCGCCGCATCCCAACGGGCACATCCAGGCGATCGGGATCGACGCGGCCGGGCGCAAGCAGTACGTCTACCACCCCCGGTGGCGGGAGAAGCAGGACGAGGCGAAGTTCGACCACATGCTGGAGGTGGCCCGGCGGTTGCCGGCGCTGCGGGAGCGGGTGGGGCGCGACCTGGACGGCCGTGGACTGGGCCGGGACCGGGTGCTGGCGACGGTGGCCCGGCTGCTCGACATGGGGATGTTCCGGGTCGGCAGCGACCAGTACGCGAACGGCGACGACCCGACCTACGGGGTGTCCACCCTGCGCCCCGAGCACGCCCGGTCCCGGCGCGGCTGCGTGGTGTTCGTGTTTCCCGCGAAGGGGGGCATCGAGCAGGTACGCCGGATCGAGGACCCGGAGCTGTGCCAGGTGCTCGTCAATCTGCGCCGTCGCCGGCGCCGGGCGGAGCGGCTGTTCGGCTACTGGGACGGCCGGGAGTGGCGCGACGTGCGCAGCGACGAGGTCAACGGTTACCTGCGCGACGCCAGCGGTGGGGAGATGACCGCGAAGGACTTCCGCACCTGGCACGCCACGGTGCTGGCGGCCACCGAGTTGGCCACCGCCGGCCCGGCCCGTTCGGTGACCGCCCGGCGCAAGGCGGTGGTCGCCGTGATGCGGGAGGTGGCGGAGCTGCTGGGCAACACGCCGACGGTGGCGCGGGCGTCGTACGTGGACCCTCGGGTGGTCGACCTCTACCACGAGGGGGTGGTGGCGGCGGTGGATCCGCTGGCGCCTCGCGAGGAGGCGGAGCGGGTCGTCCTGAAGCTGCTGGAGGGGGCCTGACCGGCCCCGCCGGCGATTCTGGGGAGGCGCGACGGGGTCGGAGTCCCGGGCTTGAGCAGGGTGCCACCGGGCGGCCGCCCGCCGCTCGCGCGGCGGGCGCCTCGCCACGGCCCCCGTTGCGGCCCACCAGGCGATGGTGCGGCCGCGCCGGTGTCAGTCTGCCGGTCCCGAGTTGACGGTGGACGCCTGACGGTTGACGATCCGCGCCAGATCCGAGGCGTTGTCGCGGTGTTCCTGCGGGGTCATTCCGTAGGCGGCCTTGAACGCCCGGCTGAAGTGGGCCTTGTGGGGAAACCCCCACCGCGCCGCGATGGTCTGCACGGGCTGGTTGCGCAGCGCCAGGTCGGTCAGGTCGCGTTGGCACCGGGCCAGTCGCAGGTCCCTGATGTACGACGCCACTGTGGCGTCCTCGCCCTCGAACAACCGGTGCAGGGATCGCACCGAGATGTGGTGGGCGTCGGCGACGACCTGGGGGTCGAGGGTCACCTCGCCGAGGTGGCGGTGGATGTACGCCTGCACCTGGGTGAGCAGCGCCCGGCGGCGGACCTCGGTGGGCACGGCGTCCTCGGCGACGAGGTGCCGGCCGAGCATGGTGGTGGCCAGGTCGAGCCCGACCGCGCCGAGCCGTCCGGCGTCGGCGGCGTGGTACTGCTCGGGGTGCCCGGTCACCTGGAGCAGGAACTGCGCCAGCAGCGCCCCGATCCCCTCGCTGCCGGACATCCGGCCGCCGTAGAGCGCGGCCATCCGCTGTGGCGGTAGCGGCAGGGCGGCGTGCGGGATCAGCGTGATGATCGAGGTGGCCTGGTCCCGCTCGGGCTCGGTGGCGTGGTGGCAGACGTCGTGCGGCCGGGACCCGTCGTAGAAGGTGAACTCGCCGGCCAGGATCTCGCTGTGGCGACCGTCCTGGCTGGAGGTGCCGATGCCGCCGGTGGTGAGGGCGAGGATGTACAGCTTCGGGTCGGACTGGCGGACCAGCTTGCGGGTCCGGGTGGCGTCCAGCGACGGGTATTCGTACTGCACCAGCTGGACCGGGCCGAGGTCGGTGAAGTCGGCGCGGGCGGCGAAGTCGTCGCTGTGCGCGGACCGGATGCGCAGCGGCGCCGAGGTGCGCGCCACCAGGTCCAGCCACATGCCGAACCGTTCGCGCGGCGGCAGAACCGTGGTGTCGATGGTGTCTCTCGCCAGCATCGGGCGCCCTAACCCGCTCGGCGCTGGATCAGCGCTTCGACGCCGTCGAGGATCCGGTCCAGACCGAAGGCGAACTCGTCGTCGGGGTGGTCGTCCTGGCTGAGCACGCCGGCGCTGAGCACCCGGTGCAGCGCGGGGAAGCGGGCCGGGTCGATGAGCCGGCCCACCAGCCGGGCGTACCCGGGCATCATCTCGGCGGGCTCGACGCCGGCCGCCCGGCTGCCCTCGGCGATCTGCGACGTGAGGGTTGCCTCGTTGCGGACGTACCCGGTGATCAGCAGCAGCACCGACATCTTCTCGTTCTCGCCGAGCGCGGTGCCGTCGAGGCAGCGCAGCCCGTCCTCCATCCAGCCGAGCTGCTGCGGGGTGATCGGTGGGCCGCTGATCGGGACGTGCAGCAGCCAGGACCGTCGCCGCAGCACCTCGTGTTCGGCCCAGGCCCACCGGGTGAGGCCGGTACGCCAGTCGTCGCGCGGGCCGGGCGGGCCGGGGGAGGGGCCGTACCCGGTGTCCACCATGAGCATCAGCAGTTCGTCCTTCGAGCCGACGTACCGGTAGAGGGCCATGGTCGCGGCGCCCAGCTCCTTGGCCACCCGGCTCATCGACACGGCGGCCAGGCCGTCGGCGTCGGCCACCCGGACCGCGGCGTCCACGATGGTGGGCACGCTCATTCCCGGCCGGGGCCCCTTGGGTGGTCGCTCCCGCAGCCCCCAGGCGCTCTCGATGGCCGGCGGGAGTACGGGCCCGCTGTCGTCTGTCTTCGCCGCCACATTTCCTCCCTTGCCTCGCCATCCTAGTTCTGCGTATGGTCTACGCATAACAGCGTATGGCATACGCAGAAAGAAGGATGATCATGAAGACCACCACCACACCGGCAGCGCGCGCCGGCCGGAGGGAGTGGATCGGGTTCGCGGTGCTGATGCTGGCGCTGCTCCTGGTCTCGATGGACGTGTCGGTGCTCTACTTCGCCGTCCCGTTCATCAGCGCGGAGCTGCGCCCCAGCGCCACCGAGCAGCTCTGGATCTTCGACATCTACGGTTTCGTGCTGGCCGGGCTGCTGATCACGATGGGCGCTCTGGGTGACCGGATCGGCCGACGCCGGCTCCTGCTGATCGGTGCCACCGCGTTCGGGGCGGCGTCGCTGCTGGCCGCGTACGCCGACAGCACCGCGACGCTGATCGCCGCCCGCGCCCTTCTCGGCGTCGGTGGCGCCACCCTGATGCCCTCGACGCTGGCCCTGGTGCGCAACATGTTCCACGACGCCAAGCAGCGCGGCACCGCCATCGGCGTCTGGACCGCCACCCTGACCGGCGGCATCGCCCTCGGCCCGGTGCTCAGCGGCATCCTGCTGGAGCACTTCTGGTGGGGCTCGATCTTCCTGATCAACATCCCGGCGATGCTGATGCTGCTCCTGCTCGCCCCGCTGCTGGTGCCCGAGTTCCGCAACCCGGCGACCGGGCGGTTCGACCTGATCAGCGCGGCGCTGTCGCTCGGCGCGCTGCTGCCGGTGATCTACGGCATCAAGGAGATGGCCCGCGACGGCGTCAGCCCGCTGCGGGTGCTCGCCATCGTCGGCGGTGTGCTGGTGGGCGCGCTCTTCCTGCACCGGCAGCGGACCCGGGCGTACCCGATGGTCGACCTCGCGTTGTTCCGCCGACGCGGCTTCGCCGGGTCGCTCGCGGTCAACCTGCTGGCGATGTTCGCCCTGGTCGGATTCGCCATCTTCACCACCCAGCACCTCCAGTTGGTGCTCGGCCTGAGCCCGCTGCGGGCGGCACTGTGGAGCCTGGTGCCGTCGCTCGCGGTGGGCGGGGTCGCGCCGGCAGCCGCAGCCCTCGCCCAGCGCGTCGAGCGGGCGTACCTGATCGGCGCGGGC
>NZ_JAGPXZ010000409.1:0-5490 GCF_018070305.1 Micromonospora sp. M51
CGCCCGACTGTCGGTGAGCGTGCAGTTCGACTGGCGGCTGGCCCCGTACGACATCGCCGGTTCCCGGGCGCACGCCCGGGTCCTCGCCGGCGCCGGCCTGCTCGACCCGGAGGAGCTGGGCCGGATGCTGGCCGCGCTGGACGACCTGGAGGCCGCCTGCGCCTCCGGGGCGTTCCGGCCCACCATCGACGACGAGGACGTGCACACCGCGCTGGAGCGTGGCCTGCTGGAGCGCCTCGGCAGCCTCGGTGGCAAGCTGCGCGCCGGCCGGTCCCGCAACGACCAGGTCGCCGCCGCGGCGGACCGGTTGGCCGGTTGGCGGGAGTGGGCCGCCGAGCGGGTCGTTCCGCGCTGAGCTGTGCCGTGGCGTCGGCGTCGGCCGCCGGCGCCACGGCTGGTTCAGGCCGTCGGGCGCTCCCGCTTGGGGAGCTTCGCCACCACCATGTCGTACGACGAGTCGACCGCCTCGGTCAGCTCCTCGTCGCCGATCCCGCCGTCCAGGCGCAGCGTGTTCCACCCGGACCGGCCGATGTAGGCCATCACGCTGGCGTCGCCGGGGTGTCGGTGCAGCCACTCGTCGGCGACCTCCCGGGTCGGCCCGCACTTGACGCCGACCGTCGGTTTGCCCCCGGCGCTGCCGAGGAACGCGAAGATCCGGCTGCCCACCTTCACCACCTCGTCGCCCTCCCACGGCTGGTCCAGCCATGCTCCCGGCTTCGCCAGGCAGTACGCCAGCATCTCCGCGCGCTCCATGGGTGCCTCCTCGTCGTGCGCACAGTGTGCCCGCCCGACCGCCGTCGCGGGCGCGACGTGCCGATCCGGGTGTGTGCTCAGGACGCGCCGGATCCGGCGGTCTGCTCGGACGAGCGGGCGGCGACCCGCTCGTAGCGCTGTCGGGCCGCCTGTGCGCTGCCCAACCCCAACCCGTACGCGATCGCCTGCCAGGTCAGCCCCCGGTCGCGGGCCAGTGTCAACAGGCCGGCTTCCAGGGCGTCCAGCTCGGCGCGGACGTGGGGCAGCAGGGTCAGCGCGGCGGTCAGGTCGGCGGCGTCGACCGGCTCCTCCGTCGGTTCGCGTTCGGCCCCGCCGGCGGCCAGCGCGGTGACCAGGGCGACCGCCTCCCACGGGTCCAGCACGTACGGGTGGGCCCAGCGGCCCCGCTGGGCGTCGGTGCCGGCGTGCCGCTCGGCGATCCGGTGCAACGCCTCGTGCGTGCGGTGGGCGCGGGCGCGGGCCGGGTGGGGCGCGGTGAACGGATCGTCCGTCGTCATACCCCGAGCACACATCATCAACGTCCGGTTGTCAACAGAACGTTCAAATCTCGTCGTGGGTCCGCTCGCGGCCGACCCCCGGGCGCGCATCGCCCGCTCGGCTGCCGGGTCGGCGGGATGGGTACCGTCGGGGGCATGCCCCTGCTGCCCGGTGACCGCACCAGCGACCCCGACCTGGCGGCCCTGGCTGACCTGCTCGCCGGGCCCCTGCTGCCGGCGGCGCGCGGGCTGCTGGGCTGCCGCCTGCACGCCGGCGGGGTCACCGTCCGGATCACCGAGGTCGAGGCGTACGCGGGAACCGGCGGCGATCCCGCTTCGCACGCCCATCGGGGCCGCACTCCACGCAACGCCGTGATGTTCGGCCCCGCCGGGTACGCCTACGTCTACTTCACCTACGGCATGCACTGGTGCGTCAACGTGGTCACCGGGGTCGAGGGGACGGCCACCGCCGTGCTGCTGCGCGCCGGTGAGGTGGTCGACGGGCTGGCCACCGCACGGGAGCGCCGGCCGGCCATCCGGCGGGACGTGGACCTGGCCCGGGGGCCCGCCCGGCTCTGCTCCGCGCTCGGCATCGACCGCGAGGCGTACGGCGCGTACCTGCTCGGCGACGGCCCGGTCCGGCTGCGGCCGCCGGCCCGGCCGGTGCCGCAGGAGGCGGTGGCGGCGGGTCCCCGGGTGGGCGTGACCGGCGCGCACGACCTGCCCTGGCGGTTCTGGCTGGACGGCGATCCCACTGTGAGCGCGTACCGCCGGCACGTGCCCCGCGTCCGGCGCTGAACGCGCCCGGCGGCGTGTGAGCGGCGGAGTGTGTCAGTGGGTGTGGCCATAATCACCGCACCTGCTCACCGACGGTACGGAGGACGCCATGGCAACGCTGCTCGCGATCGGCACGGCGAAGGGGTTGTTTCTCGCCACCAGCACTGACGACCGGCGCAGTTGGGAGATCACCGGTCCACACTTTCCGATGACCGGTGTCTACGCGGTGGCTATCGACACCCGCCGTCCCACCCCACGGTTGCTCGCCGGCATGACCAGCTCACACTTCGGCCCGAGTGTCGCCACCAGCGACGACCTCGGTGCTTCCTGGGACGAGCCCGACCAGGCGCCGGTCGCGTTCCCGGCCGACACCGGCGTCTCCCTCGGGCGGGTCTGGCAGTTGACGCCGGCCGGCCCCGACGAGCCGGACGTGGTCTGGGCCGGCACCGAGCCCTCGGCGTTGTTCAAGTCGACCGACGGTGGCCGCAGCTTCGAGCTGGTCCGTTCCCTCTGGGACCACCCGCACCGTCCGCAGTGGGAGGCCGGCTTCGGCGGTCAGGCCGTGCACACCGTGCTGCCCCACCCGCGTGACAGGGCTCGGCTGCTGGTCGCCATGTCCACCGGTGGGGTCTACCGCTCGGAGGACGCCGGGGCGAGCTGGACGCCGGGTAACACCGGCATCCGCGCCTACTTCATGCCCGACGAGTGGCCGGAGTTCGGCCAGTGCGTGCACAAGGTCGCCCGGGACGCCGGCAACCCCGAGCGGCTGTACGCGCAGAACCACCACGGCGTCTACCGCTCCGACGACGACGGCCGCACCTGGTCCTCGATCGCCGACGGGCTGCCCAGCGACTTCGGCTTCCCGATGGTGGCCCACCCGGGGCGTGCCGGCACGGTGTGGACCTTCCCGCTGGTGGCCGACGGGGAGCGGTTCCCGACCGATCACCGCTGTCGGGTGTTCCGCTCCGCCGACGCCGGCGGCAAGTGGGAGCCACTGTCGGTCGGGCTGCCCGAGGGGCCGTTCTATCCGGCGGTGCTGCGCGACGCGATGTGCGCCGATGACGCCAGCCCCGGCGGGGTCTACTTCGGCACCCGCTCCGGTTCGGTCTTCGCCAGCCGCGACGAGGGTGACTCCTGGTCGACGGTCGCGGCGCACCTGCCCGACGTGCTCTGCGTTCGCGCCGCGGAGGTCTGAGCATGGTCACCGTGCTGCTGCCCGGCCCGCTACGCGGCGAGGCCGGAGGTGCGAGTCGGCTGAGCGTCACCGCCGCCGGGACGCTGCGGGCGGTCCTCGACGAAATGGCCGTCGCGCACCCCCGGCTGGCTCGGCGCATCCGCGACGAGCGTGGCGAGCTGCGCCGCTACGTCAACGTCTTCGTCGACGGGGAGGACTGCCGTCACTCCGGCGGTCTGGCCACCCCGGTCAGCGACGGCGCGGAGGTGCAGGTGTTGCCCTCGGTCGCGGGCGGCTGACCGCGCCGGCACCGCCGGGCGGTGTCGACCTGGGTGTCGGGTTGCGGCGAGTGACCGGCGCCACTGCGGGGCGTCCCGCCGACGGAATAGTTGCGTCGTCAAATAAGTTGTGGCCTGCGTCCGGGTACCACGACGGCACCTGGTTGACACGCGAGGAGCTGGTCATGCAGTTCGGAATCTTCACCGTCGGTGACGTCACTGTCGATCCGACCACCGGTCGGGAGCCGACCGAGCATGAGCGGATCAAGGCGATGGTCGCGATCGCGTTGAAGGCCGAGGAGGTCGGCCTGGACGTCTTCGCCACCGGCGAGCACCACAACCCGCCGTTCGTGCCGTCGTCACCGACCACCATGCTCGGCTACATCGCGGCGCGTACCGAACGCCTGCTGCTGTCCACCGCCACCACGCTGATCACCACCAACGACCCGGTGAAGATCGCCGAGGACTACGCGATGCTCCAGCACCTGTCCGGTGGCCGGGTGGACCTCATGATGGGCCGCGGCAACACCGGCCCGGTCTACCCGTGGTTCGGCAAGGACATCCGCGCCGGCATCCCCCTGGCCATCGAGAACTACGACCTGCTGCACCGGCTGTGGCGCGAGGACGTGGTCGACTGGAAGGGCAAGTACCGCACCCCGTTGCAGTCGTTCACCTCGACGCCGCGCCCGCTCGACGGCGTGCCCCCGTTCGTCTGGCACGGCTCGATCCGCAGCCCGGAGATCGCCGAGCAGGCCGCCTACTACGGTGACGGCTTCTTCGCCAACCACATCTTCTGGCCCAAGGAGCACACCCAGCGGATGATCGGGCTCTACCGCCAGCGGTTCGCGCACTACGGCCACGGCTCCGCCGACCAGGCGATCGTCGGCCTCGGCGGGCAGGTGTTCATGCGCCGCAACTCGCAGGACGCGGTCCGGGAGTTCCGGCCCTACTTCGACAACGCCCCGGTCTACGGGCACGGGCCGTCGCTGGAGGAGTTCACCCGGGAGACGCCGCTGACCGTGGGCAGCCCGCAGCAGGTCATCGACCGCACCCTCGGCTTCCGCGAGTACGTCGGTGACTACCAGCGGCAGCTGTTCCTGATGGACCACGCGGGTCTGCCACTGAAGACCGTGCTGGAGCAGCTCGACCTGCTCGGCGAGGAGGTCGTGCCGGTGCTGCGCAAGGAGTTCGACGCGCTGCGTCCGGCGCACGTGCCGGCCGCGCCGACGCACGCCTCGCTGGTCGCCGCCGCCGGCGGCGCCAAGGACAGCACCGTGCACGCCGTCGACGACGTGACCGGCAAGGCACCGGAGGGGGCGACCCGATGACCCGCCGCAGCCTGGCCGTCATCTCGGCGGGGCTGAGTCAGCCCTCGTCGACCCGGCTGCTCGCCGACCAGCTCGCCGCGGCCACCCGCGACGAGTTGGTCCGGCGCGGCTCCGAGGTGCAGCTGCACGTCGTCGACCTGCGCGAGTACGCCCACGACGTGGTGAACAACATGCTCACCGGGTTCGCGCCCGCGGCGCTGCGCGAGGTCATCGACACGGTGACCGGGGCGGACGGGATCATCGCCGTCACCCCGATCTTCAGTGCCTCGTACAACGGGCTGTTCAAGTCCTTCTTCGACGTGCTGGATGCCGAGTCGCTGATCGACCGCCCGGTGCTGATCGGCGCCACCGGCGGCACCGCCCGACACTCCCTCGCTCTGGAGCACGCCGTCCGCCCGATGTTCGCCTACCTCCGGTCGGTGGTGGTCCCGACGGCGGTCTTCGCCGCCCCGGAGGACTGGTCCGACGGCACCGCCGACGGCGCGCTGCGCGCACGGATCCGGCGTGCCGCCGGGGAGTTGGCCGACCAGATCGAGCGCCGACCACCGGCCACCGGGCCGGCCGACCCGTTCGCCCTGACGACCGATTTCCTGCAGATGCTCGGCCGGGGCGACGGCCCGACGGTCAGCTGACCGGGTGGGCGACCAGCACCGGGCAGTGCGCGTGCTGGATCGCCGCCTGAC
>NZ_JAGPXZ010000041.1:0-16199 GCF_018070305.1 Micromonospora sp. M51
GTACTGGCCCGCCTGGCCCCGGTTGTCCATCAGCAGGTGCGCGTACCCGGCCACCGGCCAGGTCAGCCGTTCGTGGGGAAGGCCGCGACCGCGACCGTAGCCGGCGTACTCGACCACGGCCGGCAGCGGCTGCCGCACCCCCGCCGGGCGGGTGTACCAGGCGCGTACGGGGTCACCGCCGAAACCGGCGAACGTGACGTCCCAGGAGTCGAGCAGCGGCAGGTCGGTGGGCTCGGGACGGACGTCGACGAGCACCGGCGCGGTGGCCGCCTCGGCGAGCGTGTCCCGCCAGAACTCGTCGAAGTCGGCGGGCTCGGCGACCTCGGGCGCGTAGCGCTGAAGCTCGTCGACGGTGTTGGCGCAGTGGGGCACGGGTCCTCGCAGGGGCCGGGGTCAGTGCGGGTGTGTCGGTGGCGCGGTGCTCTCCCGGACGACCAGCTCGGTCACCAGGTCGATCCGGCTGGTCGCCGGCTCGTTCCCTCTCGTCAGGTCGAGCAGCATCTGGGTGGCGATGCCGGCCATGTCGCGCAACGGCTGGTTGATCGTGGTGAGGGCCGGGTCGGTCCAGGCGGAGAGCGGCAGGTTGTCGTAGCCGATCACCGAAAGGTCCTCGGGCACCCGCAGGCCGCACTGGCGGGCGGCCCGGAGCACCCCCATGGCCTGGATGTCCGACCCGGCGAAGATCGCCGTGGGCCGGTCCGGCCGCTGGAGCAGTTGCAGCCCGTGCGCGTGCCCGGCTCCGGCGGAGAAACTGCCGTAGCGGATCAGCTCGCGGTCGAGCACCAGCCCGGCTTCCTCGTGGGCCGACTGGAAGCCGGCGGCGCGGGCGCGGCTGCACAGCACCTCGGGTGGGCCGGAGATGACGGCGATCCGGCGGTGCCCCAGATCCAGCAGGTGCCGAGCGGCGAGCAGGCCGCCGTTCCAGTTGTTCGACCCGACGGTGGGCACGGAGGCCGAGGTCGCGCTGTCGGTGTCGACGACGACGAACGGTATGCCCTGCCGACGCAGGTGCTGCTGTTGCGCCTCGGCCAGGTGGGAGAGGACGAACACCACACCCAGCGGGCGGTCGGCGAGTAACGCCTCCAGCCAGCGTGCCGGCGGTCGGTGCGCGCCGTCGAGTTGGGCGAGCGTCTGCCCGATGCCGGCGGCGGAGGTCACCGCCTCGACGCCCCGCAGGATCTCCATCGCCCAGCCCGTGTCGAACTCGTGGAAGACGAGGCCCACCCGACCGCCGCTGGTCGCGTGTCGCCGGGCGCGGCGCTGGTACTGGTGGCGGTCGAGGCTCGCCTCCACCCGGGCTCTGGTGCCGGGGGCGACGTCGCCGCGTCCGTTGAGGACCTTGGAAACGGTCGCGACCGAGACGCCGACATCGTTGGCGATGGTCGCGATGGTGGTGGAGGCGGGTGGGCCGAGCGGGCGGTGCTCTGTCATCGCAGCCCCATACAACATCCGAAAGTTTCGGCCGACCTTAACATGATGCGACATTCACGCCAGTCGGTCTCGCCGTCGGCGTGCCCATTGGTGGGTCGTCGCGCGGCCCGTCGACGACGGAACGCCGATCTCAGGGTCACCGTGTGCAGGAAACAATGCCTGGTGGTCCGATTGAGACTCTTGACAGGCATCGATGGGGCACTTAGGTTGCCGAAAAGGTTGCGCAGGTTTCCGGAAAGTTTCGGATCGTGAAGTTTCGGATCGGGGCTGTTCCCCAGTCGGCATAGGAGGTCGTGGATGACATCCACCCTGCGGCCACCGCCGCCGGCGCCGCCGCGCTCACCGCAGGAGGCGCGCAGTCCTGCTCCGCGCCCACCGCGACGTGGCCGAAGCTGGCGGCAGGCACTGCGCCGGGACTGGCAGCTCTACTCCCTCGCCATTCTGCCGCTGCTGTTCTTCCTGGTCTTTCGGTATCTGCCGATGCTCGGCAACATAATCGCCTTCCGCCGGTTCAAGCCGGGCGGCAGCATCTTCGGTGAGTACTGGGTCGGGCTGCGCTACTTCCGGATGTTCCTCACCGACCCGACGTTCTGGGAGGTGTTCACCAACACCCTGGTGCTCGGGGCACTGACCCTGCTGTTCTGCTTTCCGCTGCCCATCGTGCTGGCGCTGCTGCTCAACGAGGTCCGGGCCCGCCGTTTCAAGCGGTTCGTCCAGTCCGTCTCCTACCTGCCGCACTTCCTGTCGATCGTGATCGTGGCCGCGATGGTCATGCAGCTGACCTCGATCGAGGGCACGGCCAACCAACTCGTCAGTCTGTTCGGCGGCGACCCGGTGGCATTCCTGCAGAAACCGGAGTGGTTCCGCACCATCTACGTCTCGTCCGAGGTCTGGCAGACGGTCGGCTGGGGCACGATCCTCTACCTCGCCGCCCTCACCACCATCGACGAGGACCTGTACGAGGCAGCCCGGATCGACGGCGCGGGCCGGCTGCGCCAAACCTGGCACATCACGTTGCCCGGCATCCGCCCGACGATGATGACCCTACTGATCCTCAACATCGGCAGCTTCCTGGCCGTCGGGTTCGAGAAGATCCTGCTGCTCTACAACCCGTTGACGTACCCGACCGCCGACGTGGTCTCCACCTATCTGTTCCGGATGGGCTTCCAGTCGAGCAACTTCAGCTACGCGGCGGCCATCGGTCTCTTCGAGGCGGTGATCGGGCTGATCCTCGTCCTGTCGGCGAACGTCATCTCCCGTCGCACGGTGGGGACGAGCCTGTGGTGACCTTCGGTACGAAGATCGACGCCCCGAAGACCCGCGGGCCGGACGACAGCCGGGGTTACCGGATCTTCCGCGTCGTCAACACGGTGGTCCTGCTCGGCGTCGTGGTCGTGACGCTGTACCCGTTCCTCAACATCGTGGCCCGCTCGCTCAGCGAAGAGGCGTACATCATCGCCGGCAAGGTGAGCGTCGTCCCGCGTGGGTTCGACCTGACCGCGTACAAGCTGGTGATGTCGGACTCGCTGTTCTGGACGAACTACCGCAACACGGTGGTGTACACGGTGGTCGCCACGCTCATCTCCATCGTGCTGACCACCTGTTACGCGTACGTGCTGTCGAAGCCGCAGCTCAAGGGGCGCGGAGTGCTCGTCGGGGTCGCGCTGTTCACCATGTTCTTCTCCGGTGGCCTGATTCCCAACTACGTGCTGGTCAGCAGCCTGGGGATGAAGAACACCATCTGGGCCGTGGTGGTCCCCAACGCCATCAGCGTGTTCAACCTGCTGGTGATGAAGGCGTTCTTCGAGAGTCTGCCGACCGAGTTGGAGGAGGCCGCGGCGGTCGACGGGCTGAACACGTACGGCATCCTGCTGCGGATCGTGCTGCCGCTGTCGAAGGCGATCATCGCGACGATGGTGCTCTTCTACGCGGTCTCCTTCTGGAACTCGTGGTTCACCGCGTTCCTCTACATGGACCAGCAGGATCTGCTGCCGGTCACCGTCTACCTGCGCAACCTCATCGCGGGCGCCACCGACGCACAGCAGTCCGGCGCTGCCGACGCCGACGTTGTGCAGGCCGCGGCCACCCTCCAGGCCGTGACGATCGTGCTCACCACAGTGCCGATCCTGGCGGTCTACCCCTTCGTCCAGCGGTACTTCGTCCGCGGCGTGATGCTCGGCGCGGTCAAGGGATGACGCCGAATGTCGCACCGCGGCACCTCCGAACCCACCATCGAAAGGACGAGCCATGCTCCACAAGACGTGGCGCCGCGTGGCGGTAGCCACCGCGGGTCTGCTCGCGCTCTCCCTTACCACCGCCTGTTCCGAGGACCCCGGTGAGTCGACGGACCTCTCCGGGAACCGGGTCGGCGCGATGGCCGACTACGGCGTCGGCGACCAGTTCAAGGCCAGCGAGGCGCTCTCGTTCTCCACCCTCTACAACAACCACACGTTCTACCCGCTCAAGGAGGACTGGCTGTTCTGGTCCGAGTTGACGAAGCGGACCAACGTCACCATCGAACCGGTGGCCGTGCCGCTGAGCGACTACGAGCAGAAACGCAGCCTGCTGATCGGCGCCGGGGACGCGCCGCTGATCATCCCGAAGACGTACCACCCGCAGGAGAACGCGTTCGTGGCCTCCGGGGCGATCCTTCCGGTGAGCGACTACCTGGACCTGATGCCCAACCTCAAGGACAAGATCGCCAAGTGGAACCTCAAGCCGGAGATCGACAACCTGCGGCAGGCCGACGGTAAGTTCTACCTGCTGCCCGGGCTGCACGAGAAGCCCACGCAGGACTACACGGTGCTGGTGCGCACCGACATCATGCAGGAACTCAACCTGCCGACGCCGAAGACCTGGGACGACCTGTACGCCGTACTCAAGGCGATGAAGGCGAAGTACCCGAACGTCTACCCGTACTCCGACCTCTTCAGCAAGCCGAACCCGACCGGCGCGTTGCTGAACATCCTCGGCTCGGCCCACGGCACCCAGGCGGGCTGGGACTACCAGCACGCCACCTGGGACCCGGCGGCGAAGAAGTTCACCTACACCGGAGCGTCCGAGCAGTACAAGCAGATGGTCACCTTCCTGCACAAGCTCGTCGCCGAGGGCCTGCTCGACCCGGAGAGCTTCACCCAGACCGACGACCAGGCCCGGCAGAAGCTCGCCAACGGCAAGTCCTTCGTGGTCACCGGAAACGCGCAGACGCTGGTCAACAACCACCGGCCCGACCTGGCCAAGACCCTGCCGAACGCGAAGATGGCCAAGATCCCGCTGCCGGTCGGCCCGGCCGGCGAGGTCAACCCGTTCCCCCGGCTGGAGAACGGCATCATGATCTCCACGAAGGCCCGGGAGAGCAAGAACTTCGTGGCCATGATGCAGTTCATCGACTGGTTGTGGTACTCGGACGCCGGCCTGGAGTTCGCCCGCTGGGGCGTCGAGGGCACCACCTTCACCAAGGACGCCTCCGGGAAGCGCACGCTCAACCCTGGCGTCGACTTCCTCGGCCTCAACCCGAAGGCGCCCAAGCACCTGCAGAAGGACTTCGGCTTCCAGAACGGCGTCTTCGCCTACGGCGGCAGCCCCGACCTGGTCCGCGGGTTCTTCTCCCCGGAGGAGCTGGAGTTCCAGAAGGTGATGGACGCGCGTGCCCCGCGGATGGTGCCTCCGCCGGCCCCGTTGACCGACGAGGAGCGCGAGCAGGTGTCGCTCTGGGAGACGCCGCTGAAGGACTTCGTCACCCAGAACACGCTGAAGTTCGCCCTCGGCCAGCGGCCGCTCGCCGAGTGGGACGCGTACGTGGCGGAGCTGAAGGCCAAGAACTCCGACCAGTACATCGAGCTGGTCAACAAGGCGTACGAGCGGTTCCAGAAGAACAACGGCTGATCAGCGAGGTCCGGGTCGGGCGGCCAGTCGCGGCCCGACCGGACCTCGTCGTGAGCACCGGTCGGACGATCAGAGGAAACGACAGTGAGTGGCGCGGCCCAGACCTGGCGACAGTTCGGCGACGGACCACTGTCGCGGATCACCTCACGCGTCTACATCCTGCTCGTGGTCGAACTGCTCCTGCTGCTCACCACAGCGCCCGGCCTGCTCCCGTTGCTGCTGCTGGACCGCGACCCCAGCAACCTGCCGCTGGTCGCGCTCCTCCTGGTACCTGTCGGTCCGGCCCTCTCCGCCGCCCTGTACGTCCTGCGCCACCAGCGAACCGACCTGACCGACCTGCGCCCGGCCGCGGTGTTCTGGCGCGGCTACCGAGCGAACGCGTTCGGGGTGCTGCGCATCTGGGTGCCGACGCTGCTGTGGTTGGCCGTGCTCGCCCTGAACCTCGCCTACCGGGACGCGGTCGGCCTGGCGACCTGGTGGACGGTGCCGTTGGTGCTGATCGCGGTGGCGGTGACACTCGGCGCGGCCAACGCCCTGGTGATCACCTCGCTGTTCGACTTCCGCACCCGGGACGTGCTCCGACTGGCGGTGCACTTCCTCGTGCGTACCCCGGCGGTCACCGTCGGGAACGTCCTGCTGCTGGCCGCGGCGGCCGGGGTCACCGCGGTCCTCTCCGAGGCGGTGCTGACGCTGCTCGCGTCGATCGCCGCCCTGGCGTTCCTGCGCGTCAGCGAGCCGATGATCCACCTGATTCGGAAGGAGTTCACGACATGAGCCTGCCCCTGAGCGCCACGGTGCCCTTCGGGGGCGACGACAACCCGCGACAGGAGACCGAACCGCCGTCGGCGCTCGCCACCCCGCGACTGCCGGCGTACCGGGTCGTCGTGCTGGAGGGAGACCGGTGAACGCCGAAGAGTCAGTGGACCTGGAGCAGTTGATGTTCGTCGACGAGCCGATGGATGGTGACGGGCCGCGGGTCCACCCGGCCTGGTTGCCCCCGGAGGCGTTCCGGTCGCTCGGTGCGCGCCGCGTCCTCCTGCACGGCGAGGGGTTGCTCGTCGACACCGTCCTCGACGAGGTCTCACGGGCCTGCGCGCGCTACGGCGGGCTGGTGTGGCACTCCCCGTCCTGGGACGTCGACGTCGACCTGGTGCTCGCCCTGCGCGACGCCGCTGAGCTGCCCAACCCGTCGGTCGAGGCGGCCCGTGCCGCCGGTGAGGCGGCGCTGGTCGAGCTGGGCGACGGCGAGACGCTCGGCGACGAGGGTTTCGTGTTGGCGCGGGCCGGTGACGTGACGGTGGTGCTGGCCGACGCGCCGGCCGGCCTGCTGTACGGGCTCTTCCACGTGGTCCGGCTCTGCGCGGCGGCCTTCGACCCGGCCCGCCCGCCGGAGTGGCACCGGCCGGCGCTGCGCCGGCGGATGCTGAACCACTGGGACAACGTCGCTGTGCACCCGGTGATGGGCCAGGTCGAACGGGGGTACGCCGGCGGTTCGATCTTCTGGCGGGACGGCCGTTCGCGCGGCGACCTGGACCGGGTGCGGGAGTACGCGCGGCTGTTGGCGTCCTGCGGGGTCAACGCGATCTCGGTGAACAACGTCAACGTGGCCCGCACCGAGGCGCTGCTGCTCACCGAACGGCTCGGTGACGTGGCCGAGATCGCGGACGTGCTGCGCCGCTACGGCATCCGGGTGCACCTGTCGGTCAGCTTCGCCGCGCCGGTGCTCCTCGGTGGCCTGTCGACCGCCGACCCCCTCGACGAAAACGTGCGGGTCTGGTGGGCCGCGACCACCCGGCGGGTGTACGAGCGCATCCCGGACTTCGGCGGTTACCTGGTGAAGGCCGACTCGGAGGGACAACCGGGCCCGTTCACGTACGGCCGTGACCACGCCGACGGCGCGAACCTGCTGGCCGAGGCGCTCGCCCCGCACGGGGGAGTGGTGCACTGGCGGGCGTTCGTCTACAACCACCACCAGGACTGGCGGGACCGGTCCACCGACCGGGCGCGGGCCGCCTACGATCACTTCGCCCCGCTCGACGGGCGCTTCCGCACCAACGTGGTCGTCCAGGTGAAGTTCGGTCCGGTGGACTTCCAGACGCGGGAGCCGATCTCACCGGTGCTCGCCGCGATGCCGGCGACCCGGTTGGCGGTGGAGTTGCAGGTCACCCAGGAGTACTCGGGCCAGCAGCGGCACGTCTGCCACCTCGGCCCGTGGTGGAGTGAGGTGCTCAGCTTCGCCCCCTGGGGGCCCGGCGGGCGGACGATCGCCGACGTGGTCACCGGGGAGGCGGGGGCGGGCGGCGGGATGGTCGCCGTCGCCAACGTCGGCGACGACCCGTTCTGGACCGGGCATCCGTTGGCGCAGGCCAACCTGTACACGTTCGGCCGGCTGGCCTGGGACCCGCGGCGGGACCCGACGGCGATCCTCGACGAGTGGATCACGCTGACCTTCCCGCCGTCGGCGACCGCCGACGCGGAGCTGGTGCGGCGTACCCTGCACGAGATCATGGACGACTCGTGGCGCACCTACGAGCGCTACACCGCCCCGCTGGGCGTCGGCTTCATGGTCAACCCCGGCGACCACTACGGCCCCGGCGTCGACGGGTACGAGTACACGCGGTGGGGCACCTACCACTTCGCCGACCGCGACGGCGTCGGCGTGGACCGCAGCCGCGCGTCGGGCACCGGTTTCACCGGCCAGTACCCGCCGTACTGGGCGCAGGTGTACGAGTCACCCGAGAGCTGCCCCGACGAGCTGTTGCTCTTCTTCCACCACGTGCCGTACGGGCATGTGCTGCACAGCGGCTCGACGGTCATCCAGCACATCTACGACACCCACTTCGCGGGGGTGGAGGAGGTGACGGCGATGCGGCGACGGTGGCAGCGGCTCAACGGCATGATCGACCCGAGCGTGTACGAGCGGGTCGCCGAACGCCTGGAGGAGCAGGTGCGGTGTGCCACCGAGTGGCGCGACCAGATCAACACGTACTTCTTCCGCAAGTCCGGGGTGCCGGACGAGCGAGGGCGGGACATCTACTGAGCGGCGACCGACGGCCCGACCACCCGGTCGGGCCGTCGGTCACCTCGCGCTCACCGGGGTCTGCGCGTACCGATAATGTCCCGGTAATTTCTCGCGACCTGTAGTCGCTGATCATGCCGGTCGATACCGGTGGTAGCGCAGGTGGCCGCCGGAACCGTTGCGGCGAAAGGTTTCCGGAAGTCTTGACAATCGAACGTGCTCGATTGAAGCTGACATGGTCACGCGAGCCGCGGTCAAGGTCGGGCGAAGGGCAGTCCTCGACTCAAGTCCCCTTCCACGCGCCTTTTTTCGCAAGGGATCGCGACGATGACACTCAAGACGAGAATGCTCGGCGTCGTCATGGCTGCCGTGACGTTGGCCGCCGCCGCGCTGACGCTCGCCACCCCCGCGTCGGCGGCGACGCTCACGCAGGTGATCAACTTCGGCACCAACCCCACCAACCTGCAGATGCACCTGTACGTCCCGGACCGGGTGGCGACCCGACCGGCGATTCTCCTGGCGATGCACTACTGCACCGGGACGGGCCCCGCGTTCCACTCGGGCACGCAGTACGCATCCCTGGCGGACCGGTACGGGTTCATCGTGATCTACCCGTCGGCAACCCGCAGCAGCAAGTGCTGGGACGTCTACTCGCCGCAGGCGTTGCGCCGTGGCGGCGGCAGCGACCCGGTCGGGCTGATGTCCATGGTCGACTACGTGAAGCAGCGCTACTCCGCCGACCCCGCGCGGATCTTCGCCACCGGCACCTCGTCCGGCGCGATGATGACCAACGTCATGCTGGGTGACTACCCGGACGTGTTCGCGGCGGGCGCCTCGTTCGCCGGGGTGCCGTTCGCCTGTTTCGCCACCGGCGGCACCTCGGAGTGGAACAGCCAGTGCGCGAACGGGCAACTCATCCGGACCGCGCAGCAGTGGGGTGACCTGATCCGGGAGGCGTACCCCGGCTACACCGGACAGCGACCCCGGATGCAGATCTGGCACGGCACCAACGATGAGACGCTGCGCTACCCGAACTTCGGTGAGCAGGTCAAGCAGTGGACCAACGTGCACGGGCTGAGCCAGACCCCGACGTACACCGACTCCCCGCAGTCCGGCTACACCCGCACCCGGTACGGCAGCAGCGGCCCGATGGCGCCGGTCGAGGCGATCAGCATGCAGGGTGTCACGCACAACCTTCCGGTCGACGCCGCGCAGGTGATCCGCTTCTTCGGGCTGGACGGGACCGCACCGCCGACCACTCCGCCCCCGACCACTCCGCCCCCCACCACCCCACCCCCGACCACAACGCCGCCGACGACCCCGCCGCCGAGCGAGGGTGCCTGCCGGGTCGGCTACACGGTCAACGCCTGGAACAACGGCCTCACCGCGAGTGTGGCCATCACCAACACCGGCACCACCGCCGTGAACGGCTGGGCGCTGACCTTCACCCTGCCCAGCGGGCAGCGCATCACCGGCGGCTGGAACGCCCAGTACGCGCCGACGAGCGGTGCGGTGACCGCCCGCAACGTCTCCTACAACGGCACCATCGCCCCGAACGCGTCGGTCGAGATCGGCTTCCAGGCCACGCATGAGGGCGGCACCGGCAAGCCCGCTTCGTTCGCACTCAACGGTGCCGCCTGTTCGGTGTCCTGATTTCCCCTTCCACCCCACCACCCGAGAAGGAGTCACACGATGAGAAATGCGAGATGGAAGGCGGCATCGAGAGCCGCCATCGCGCTGACCAGCGCGGGGGCCCTCGCCGCCGGTATGGCGCTGTTCATGACCGCGCCGGCCGCCGCCGGTACGACGCTCGGCGCGTCGGCCGCGGAGAAGGGGCGGTATTTCGGTACGGCGGTGGCGGCGAACAAGTTGTCTGATAGTGCGTACACGACGATTTTGAACCGTGAGTTCAATTCGGTGACGCCTGAGAATGAGATGAAGATCGACGCGACGGAGCCGCAGCAGGGTCGGTTCAGTTACGGTGCCGCGGATCAGATTGTCAGTCATGCGCGGTCTCGGGGTATGAGCGTGCGGGGTCACACGTTGGCGTGGCATTCGCAGCAGCCGGGTTGGATGCAGAGCATGAGTGGTAGTGCGTTGCGGCAGGCGATGCTCAATCATGTGACGCAGGTGGCGACGCACTTCCGGGGTCAGGTGGTGGCGTGGGATGTGGTGAACGAGGCGTTCGCCGATGGTAGTTCGGGTGCGCGTCGTGACTCGAATTTGCAGCGTACGGGCAATGACTGGATCGAGGCGGCGTTCCGGGCGGCGGACGCGGCGGATCCGAACGCGAAGTTGTGCTACAACGACTACAACACCGACAACTGGACGCACGCGAAGACGCAGGCCGTGTACAACATGGTGCGCGACTTCAAGTCGCGTGGTGTGCCGATCGACTGTGTCGGGTTCCAGTCGCACTTCAACAACGACTCGCCCTACAACAGCAACTACCGCACCACGCTGTCGAGCTTCGCGGCTCTCGGTGTCGACGTGCAGGTGACCGAGCTGGACATCCAGGGCGCACCGGCGAACACCTACCGCGCTGTGGTGGAGGACTGCCTGGCCGTGGCCCGGTGCAACGGCGTCACGGTGTGGGGCATCCGGGACAGTGACTCGTGGCGGGCGTCGCAGACCCCGTTGCTGTTCAACAACAGTGGTCAGAAGAAGGCAGCGTACGACGCCGTCCTCGCGGCGTTGAACAACGGCACCACGCCGACCGATCCGCCGACGAACCCGCCCACGACTCCGCCGACCAACCCGCCCGGCGGCAGCTGCACCGCGACCCTGCAGGACGGCACCCGGTGGGGCGACCGGTTCAACAGCACGGTCACCGTCAGCGGCGCGAGCAGCTGGACCGTCGTGGTCGCCGTCACCTCGCCCCAGAAGATCTCCAGCACCTGGAACGGCAGCCCGACCTGGGACAGCAGCGGGAACGTCATGACCATGCGGTCGAACGGCAGCGGCAACTCCTTCGGCTTCACCACAATGGCCAACGGCAACTGGAACCGCCCGGTGGTCCAGTCCTGCACCGCCTCCTGACCAGCGGCGCACCCTGATGGGGCGGCGACGGAATCCGTCGCCGCCCCATCAGCCGGTCCGATCACTTTCCGACCGCTGGCCGAGCAGCCGCCCGGCGTCGCCGCGGCCGAGAGGCGCAGGCCCAGACTTTGTCGATCCGGTCGTTCGAGGTACGCGCTGACAGCGTCGACGAATCCGAGAAAACGATCATGTGCGTCGCTGAATAAAGACCCCCCCGTCTATTCAGGACCGTGTGACGCCCCCCGATCCCAGGACGGTCACCAGTGTTGTCGGTAACAACGCCGATGCCGTTTCTGGCGCGCGTCACACCGCCCTCCCCGTTCTCCTCCGTGCCGCCGATCGCGTTGCCTGTCGAAGGCGCCCACACACCTCGTCGTACGATGGCTGCTATCTGACAGTCACCGATCGGCGATCACGAAACTAGATATAGTCCCCCATGGATTGTTTGCCAATCATGTCGTGAGACTGACAAACAACTCTTCGACGGGGGACAACGTGGGTAGACCTGAGCGGCCGCTCGACCCGGAGGCGGGTGAGCTGGAGCGATTCGCGCTCGACCTGCGGAAACTGCGGGCGAAGGCGGGGACGCCGACGTACCGCCAACTGGCCAGACGGGCCCACTTCTCGGTGACCACCCTGGCGAAGGCGGCCAGCGGCGAGACCGTGCCGAGCCTTCAGGTGACACTCGCGTACGTGGCCGCGTGCGACGGCGATCTGGCCGAGTGGACCGAGCGGTGGCACAGTTTGATCGCCAGCGTGGCGTCCGCCGAGACGACGGAGGTCAGCCGGGGGCCGTACTGGGGAATGGCGGCCTTTCAGCCGGAGGACTCAGAATGGTTCTTCGGACGCGAGCGCATGGTGGCTCAACTGTGTGAAATGCTCACCCGTCTGCGGTTCGTCGCTGTTTTCGCCCCGTCTGGTGCGGGCAAATCATCACTGCTCCGCGCCGGCCTGCTGGCGGCAGTGGCGGAGAATCCCGGGAAGGGCCAGCCCGCCTGGGCCACTGTGCTGATGACCCCCGGCGAACACCCGGTCGAGGAACTCGCGACTCAGCTCGTGAATGGACAGGACCTGGCGCGCGGCACGGTCCAGAGCGAGCTGATCGAGGATCCGGCGAACATCCGCGCGACGATCGAGCGGATTCTCGACTCCCGTCCGTCGGTCGCACACCTGCTCATCGTGGTGGACCAGTTCGAGGAGCTCTTCACGCTCTGCCGCGACGAGGAGGAGCGATCGGGCTTCATCGCGGCGCTGCTCGCCGCGGCGGATCTTCCCAGGGCGCGTGTGGTGCTGGGGGTGCGGGCCGACTTCTATGGTC
Organism: Micromonospora sp. M51; assembly: GCF_018070305.1. NCBI lineage: Bacteria > Bacillati > Actinomycetota > Actinomycetes > Micromonosporales > Micromonosporaceae > Micromonospora > Micromonospora sp. M51. The sequence continues at coordinate 12,693 of NZ_JAGPXZ010000041.1, forward strand.
GGTGCGCGGCCTACCCGGCCCTGGTGGCGGCCCTGCACGAGCACCAACTGTTGGTCGGCCCGATGGACGACGAGGATCTGCGCCGGACGATCACCGGCCCGGCCGAGCGGGCCGGGTTGCAGGTGGATCCGGCGCTGGTGGAGATGGCCGTGGCCGACGTCGGCGGTCAGACGGGGGCACTGCCGCTGCTGTCCCACGCGCTGCTGGAAACGTCACGCCTGCGCCAGGGCAAGCGGATCACGCTGGCCCACTATCGCGAGTCGGGCGGCGTGAACGGTGCCATCACCCGGACCGCCGAAGGGGTGTACGCGCAGTTCGACGAGGGGCAGCGCGGGCTGGCCCGGGACATCTTCCTGCGGCTGACCGCCCTCGGTGACGGCACCGAGGACACCCGACGTCGGGCCCCCCTCGCCGAGCTGGTGGGCGGCGCCGACCCGTTGGCCGCGGCCGGGGTGCTGGGTCGGTTGACGGCCGCGCGCCTGGTCACCGCGGACGAGAAGGGCGTCATGGTGGCCCACGAGGCCCTGATCCAGGAGTGGCCCCGGCTGCGCCGCTGGCTGACCGAAGATCGGGAGCTGTTGCGGTCCCACCGCAGGCTGACGGAGGCCGCCGCCGAGTGGCATCGGCATCACCGCGCCGACGGGTTCCTGTACCGGGGGGTTCAGTTGGCGCTCTGGGGAGCCCACCGGGTGCTGGACCTCAGTGACCTGGAACGGGACTTTCTGGAGGCCAGCCGGGCCCGGGAGGCCCGGCGCCGTTCGGCCCGACGGCGGCGGACCCGGGTGGCACTGACCGGGCTCGCGGCAATCGTTGTGGTGGTGAGCGTCCTCGCGGCGGTGGCTCTGGTGCAGGCGAACCGGGCGGCGGCCGAACGGGACCTCGCTGTTGCTCGGCAGCTGACGGTCGAGGCCGGCAACCAACTGCAGATCGATCCGCGACAGGCCCAACGGCTCGCCAAGCGCGCGCTGACCGTACGCCCGACTCTCGACGCTGAGATGGTGCTCCGCCAGGCGGCCGTCAACGACCGGCTCCAGGCGATCGTGCCGATGAGCAGCAAGAAGGCCCTGGGCGTGGCGTTCAGTCCGGACGGGCAGCGGGTGGCTGCCACCGGGACGGACGGCGAGGTGCGGGTGTGGACCTGGACCGGGCGCGGCGTCTCCGGGCCGGGCCTGGCTCTCCCCGGCGGACCCGACGGGCAGCTCTGGAGCCCGGTGTTCAGCCCGGACGGGAAGCGGCTGGTCACCGCCGGCTCGGACGGTACGGTCCGGATCTGGCAGGTCGACGCGACCGCTGGGCCGATCGTCCTGCGCGGGCACGAGGGCCCGGTGTGGGGCGTGGCGTTCAGCCCCGATGGACGGCTGGTTGCCAGTGCCGGCGAGGACACCACCGTCCGGGTCTGGGATGCCCGCGGCGGCGCTCGACCGGTGGTGCTGCGGGGGCACACCAAGGTCGCTGTGGGTGTGGCGTTCAGCCCGGACGGGCGGCAGTTGGCCAGCAGCGGCCACGACGCGACGGTGCGGCTCTGGGATCTGGCCGACCGATCCGCCGCAACGACGCTGACCGGGCCGCGCACGGCCACCAGGACACTGGTGTTCAGCCGCGACGGCAGCCGCCTGGCCTGCTCCAGCAGCGATGGTACGGCGTGGGTGTGGTCGCTGACCGGGTCGACCGCTCCGGTGGTGTTGCGGGGGCATGAGGGCACAGTGGAAGGGCTCGCGCTGAGCCCGGACGAACAGTGGATCGCGACCACCAGCGACGACCTGACCGTGCGGATCTGGAACGCCGACGGCGCTGGCGACCCGCTGGTGCTGCGCGGTCACACCAACCGGGTCTGGGCGGTGGCGTTCAGTCCGGACGGATCGCGGCTGGTGACCGCCGCCGACGACGGCACGGTGCGGGTCTGGGACCCGGGCAGCGAACGGGTGATCCTGCGCGGCCACGACAAGGCCTCCTGGTCCGCCGCGTTCACCCCGGACGGGCAGCGGGTGGTCAGCGGCGGCGAGGACGGCACGGTGCGGGTCTGGAACCTGGCCGCGCCCGACGAGCCTCGGCTGCTCGGCCGCCACGACGGCGACGTCTACGGCCTCACGGTCAGCCCGGACGGCACGCGGGTGGCAACCGGCGGCAGCGACGGGACGGTACGGGTGTGGGACCTTGCCGGCAGAGACGATCCGGTGGTGCTGCGCGGGCACGAGAAACAGGCGTGGACCGCCGACTTCAGCCCTGACGGCCGTCGCCTGGCCAGTGTCAGCAACGACCGGAGCCTGCGCATCTGGGACCTGACCGGCCAGCGCGGCCCGGTGGTCCATCGGGTCGCCGAGGAGATCCGGTACGCCGCCTTCAGCCCCGACGGCACGAAGGTCGCCACCGCCGGCGCGGAGGGCACCCTGCGGATCTGGGACGCCCTCGGCGCGGCCGACCCGCTGCTCCTTCCCGGTCACGAAGGGCTGGTCTGGGCCGTGGCCTTCAGCCCGGACGGAGAACGGGTCGTCAGCGCCGGCTTCGACGGCACAGTGCAGATCCACTCCATCACCAGCGGCGTCGCGCCGATGGTGTTGCGAGGCCACGAGGGCCCCGTCTGGCACGTGTCGTTCAGCCCGGACGGGCGGTGGGTGCTCAGCGCCGGCAAGGACGGCACCGCCCGCCTGTGGCGCGCGTCGGAGACCGCGCAGTCGGTGACCTTCGACGGGTTCGGGGCGTCCGTGGAGACCGTGGACTTCAGCCCGGACGGCGAGCGGCTCGTCTCGACCCACGACGACGGCACCGTACGCGTCTGGCCCTGCCGTGCGTGTGCTCCGGTCCAGCGCCTGCTGGAGCCGTGAGCAGCACACTCACGGTGTCGGTGCGCGCCGTGGCGTCCGGTCGACGAGCGGATGTGCCCGGCGGTACCGGGCTGGGCGCAACACCGAGCCCAGCCAGCGCAGCTGACGCCGGACGTGTACGGCCTCGCCGCCCTCGTGACCGTTGAACGGGTAGACGTGCATCTCGCGTTCGGGTGGGACCGGCCTGCCGTTCGCGGCGCCGTAGTGGTTGTAGGCGGCGAAGGCCGTTCGCGGTGGGCAGACGGTGTCGCGCCGGCCGACCCCGAAATGCGCCGGGGCCGTCGCTCGGCGGGCGAAGCTCACGCCGTCGACGTAGGACAGCGTGCGCCAGACCGCCTCCTCGGCCTCCCGGTGCACGGCCAGGTACCGGGCGATCTCGCCGTACGGCGCGAGATCGGTGAGCGCGACGCTGCGACGCATGTCGCACAGGAACGGGGCGGTGGTCAGCACCGCGCTGAGGTCGTCGACGAGACCGGCCACCGCCAGGGCGAGGCCGCCACCCTGGCTGTTGCCGACCACGCTGACCTGGTCGCCGTCGACCCCGGGCAGCGCCCGGACCGCCGCGACCGCCCGGACCGCGTCGGTGATCAGGCGGCGGTAGTGGTAGGTCCGCGGATCGAGGACCCCCCAGGTGACCGGCGCGGGCCCGCCGGGCGCGCCGTGCGGGTCGGGGGTGTCCCCGGCG
>NZ_JAGPXZ010000410.1:0-5488 GCF_018070305.1 Micromonospora sp. M51
GTTGCCGCACGAGCGGCACCTGGACTTCGCGTTCATCGACGCGGACAAGACCGGTTACCCGATCTACTGGGCGGAGCTGGTGCCCCGGATGCGCCCGGGTGGGGTGATCGCCGTCGACAACGTGCTGCGTGGTGGGCGGGTCATCGCCCCGCAGGACGAAGGTGACCGGGCCATCGCCGCGTTCAACGACGAGGTCCTCGCCGACGTACGGGTGGACCCGGTGATGCTGCCGATCGCGGACGGCCTGACCCTCGCCCGGGTCCGCTGACCGCCGACCCCCGCCGAACGCCGGCCACCCGCCGACAACCACCAAACGCCGGCCGCCGGCAACGCCGGGCGCCGGGTGCCGGCCGCCGAACACGGAAAACGGGGTGTCCCCCAGCAGGGGACACCCCGTTTTTCAGGAACTCGCGCGCAGGGGACGGTCAGCGGACGCTGCGGGCGAACTGGCGGGCGGCCCAGTAGACGCCCAGTGCGGCGAGCACCGCGGTGATGCTGAGGCCCTGCCAGACCTTGTCGCTGCCCAGGTCACCGGCGAACAGCGAACGGGTGCCGTCGACCGCCCAGGAGAACGGGTTCCAGTTGGCGATGCCCTGCAACCAGCCGGGTGCGAAGGTCAGCGGCAGCAGGATGCCGGAGAGCAGGAGCACCGGCTGCGCCACGGTGTTCATCAGTGGGGCCAGCGCGTCCTCGCTCTTGACCTTGAGGGCGACACCGTAGGAGACGGCCGAGGTCATGAGGGCGATCAGAGCGAGCATCAGGTACGCCAGCAGCAGGTCACCGATGAACACCCGCAGGTCGAACAGGAGCGCCAGCAGGGTGATGATGACCGCCTGCACGATGAGCGAGACGACGTCGCGCAGCGAGCGGCCGAGCAGCAGGGGGAGCCGGCTGATCGGGGTGACGCGGGAGCGTTCGATGACGCCGGCTCGCAGCTCGGCGATCAGGCCGAAGCCCTGGAACAGGCCACCGAAGATGGCCAGCAGCACCAGCAGGCCCGGTACGAAGATCTTGTAGGCCTCGGCCTGGGTGGGGGCGTTCAGTGCGGGTTTGAGCAGCGGGGCGAAGAGCAGCAGGTACATGACCGGCTGGAAGACGCCGACGAAGACCCAGACCGGGTTGCGCAGCAGGAGTTGGGTCTGGCGCTGGAAGATCAGCCAGGTGTCACGGGCGAATTTCATGAGAGTCGTCTCCGGGGTCAGGACTCGCGCAGCGAGCGGCCGGTCTTGGTGAGGAAGACGTCGTCCAGGCTGGGTCGGTGCAGCTCGATCGAGCGCAGCTCCAGCCCGGCGTGGTCGAGTCGGCGCAGCACCTGCGGAATGGCGGTGGCGCCCTCGTCGACATAGAGGCGCAGGCCGCCCTCGTCGGCGGTTTCCAGCTTGTTGACGTACGGTTCGCCGTCGAGTGCCTGGGCGGCCTGCGGGGTGGCGGCCAGGTCGAGACCGACCAGCACCACGTCTCCGGAGATCTCCCGCTTGAGCTCGGCCGGGGTGCCCTCGGCCACCACCTCGCCGTTGTCCATGATCGCGATCCGATCGCAGAGCGCGTCGGCCTCGTCCAGGTAGTGCGTGGTGATGAAGACGGTCATGCCGTCGCTGCGGAGCCGCCGGATCTCGTCCCACATGTGGGCGCGGCTCTGCGGGTCGAGGCCGGTGGTCGGCTCGTCCAGGAAGACGATCTTCGGCTCGTGGATGATGCCGAGGGCGATCTCGACCCGGCGTCGCTGGCCGCCGGAGTAGGTCTTGCACTTGCGGTCGGCGTACTCGGTGAGCTGGAAGGCGTCCAGGGCGCGGGCGGCGCGGCGTTGCGCGTCGGCCTTGCTGATGCCGTACATCCGGGCGTGCAGCACCAGTTCCTCACGGGCGGTGGACTCGTCCCAGGTGCTGCCGCCCTGCGGGACGTACCCGATGCGGCGGCGCACCTCGGCCGGGTCCTTGCGCAGGTCGGCGCCCGCGATGGTGGCCTCGCCGCCATCCGGCTCGATCAGCGTGGCGAGCATCCGCAGCGTGGTGGTCTTGCCGGCGCCGTTCGGGCCGAGGAAGCCAAAGATCTCGCCCTTGGCGACGTCAAGGTCGACGCCCCGCACGGCGTCCACCGTCTTCGTCTCTCGACCCGCGCGGGAGCGGAACGACTTCCGCAGCCCCCTGGTCTCGATCATTTCTGCTCCTGGTCGTTCAGGCCGGTAGCGCCGGCCGTCGAGTGGGACGACGCCGGACGGCGCACTCCCCCGCTGTGCCGCCAGCAGGCTAACGCGATATAACTTTTCTAGTCAACGTTGATTATTCCGTGTCGGTGCCGGACGGCACCTCGCCGTCCTTCCACCCCGACCAACCCTGCGCTTCATCCAGCTCAGCAGGCAGGTACGACACTCCGGAATCGATCCGCTCCGCGATCCGCTCGCACCAGCTCATCTCCGCCTCGGCCCGCGCCGACCACAGCTCGAACATCCAGCCCACGTGCGCCGGCTTGCGGTTGCGCACCCAGTCCGACTCGAGCGAGGCACGCATCGACTCGATGCCGGCGCGCAGCAGGTTGGCCCGGTTACGCAGGGCCGCGGCCGCCTCGGCGCGCGGCATGGCCGGCAGGAAGGAGAAGGCCGCCACGAACGGGTCGGCGGGCTCGCTGATGTTCCACCACAGATTGCGCAGCAACGTCTCGAACTCGTCCTCCCCCTTGGGGGTCACCTCGTACGTGGTGCGCGCCGGGCGGGCGCCGACCTGCTCGGTCGCGACGGCGCGGAGCAGCCCCTCCTCGGTGAGCTTGCGCAGAGCGTGATAGATCGATCCGGGTTGCACGTTCGCCCACTTGTCGGCGCTCCAGCTCAGCAGCTCGCGGCGCACGTCGTAGCCGTGCACGGGCTGCATCCACCGCACCAGACCGAGAATCATCATCCGAGTCGAAGACACCCGATAAGCGTAATAGCCAAGTTTGACTAAACCGTGGCGGGCGCAGTGCGGCATCCCACACTGAGCGATCGTTAGGGCCGCCGTGGGCGGCCGATACACTCCCCGTCAGTAACCTGCCCGGGAGGAGCCACGAAGGTGCGCAAGGTACTCATCGCCAACCGCGGCGAGATCGCCGTCCGGGTGATCCGCGCGTGCCGCGACGCCGGCCTGGGCAGCGTCGCCGTCTACGCGGACTCCGACCGCGACGCCCTGCACGCCACCCTCGCGGACGAGGCGTACGCGCTCGGCGGGGACAGCGCGACCGAGACGTACCTGCGCATCGACAAGCTGCTCGACGTCGCCGCTCGGGCCGGTGCCGACGCCGTACACCCGGGTTATGGCTTCCTCAGTGAGAACGCCGACTTCGCCCAGGCCGTCATCGACGCCGGGCTGACCTGGGTCGGCCCCACCCCGCAGGCCATCCGCGACCTCGGTGACAAGGTCACCGCCCGGCACATCGCCCAGCGGGCCGGCGCGCCGCTGGTCCCGGGCACCCCGGACCCGGTGGGCAGCCCGGACGAGGTGATGGCGTTCGCCGTCGACCACGGCCTGCCGGTCGCCATCAAGGCCGCCTTCGGTGGCGGTGGGCGCGGCCTCAAGGTGGCCCGCACCATGGAGGAGATCCCGCAGCTCTTCGAGTCGGCCACCCGGGAGGCGGTCGCCGCGTTCGGTCGGGGCGAGTGCTTCGTCGAGCGGTATCTCGACCAGCCCCGGCACGTCGAGGCGCAGGTCCTCGCCGACCAGCACGGCAACGTGATCGTGGTGGGCACCCGGGACTGCTCGTTGCAACGACGCCACCAGAAGCTCGTGGAGGAGGCGCCCGCGCCGTTCCTCACCGACGCCCAGCGCGCCCAGATCCACGACAGCGCCAAGGCGATCTGCCGCGAAGCCGGCTACCACGGCGCCGGCACCGTGGAATACCTGGTCGGCGTCGACGGCACCATCTCCTTCCTGGAGGTCAACACCCGCCTTCAGGTCGAGCACCCGGTCACCGAGGAGACCGCCGGCATCGACCTGGTCCGGGAGCAGTTCCGGATCGCCGACGGCGAGAAGCTGCGGATCACCGAGGACCCGACCCCGCGCGGGCACGCGATCGAGTTCCGGATCAACGGCGAGGACCCGGGCCGCAACTTCCTGCCCGCCCCGGGCACTGTCACCGCGCTGCGCCTGCCCAGCGGGCCGGGGGTTCGGGTCGACACCGGCATCTCGGCCGGCGACGTGATCGGCGGCAACTTCGACTCACTGCTCGCCAAGGTGATCATCACGGGTGAGACGCGGACCGAGGCGTTGGAGCGCGCCCGCCGCGCGCTGGACGAGATGGTCCTCGACGGCATGGCCACCGCGCTGCCGTTCCACCGGCTCGTGGTGCGGGACGAGGCGTTCACCGCCGAGCCGTTCACAGTGCACACCCGGTGGATCGAGACGGAGTTCCACAACACCGTGCCGCCGTTCACCGCCGCCGCCGGCACCGCCGACGCGCCGGCCGAACGCGACACCGTCGTGGTCGAGGTGGGCGGCAAGCGCCTCGAGGTCAGCCTCCCCGCCGGCTTCGGCGGGAGTACGACCACAGCGGTACCCGCCTCCCGCAAGCCGACCCGGCGCGGCGGCGGTGCCAAGGCCGGCGCTCCGGTCGGCGGCGACACGCTCACCTCGCCGATGCAGGGCACCATCGTCAAGATCGCGGTGGCGGACGGCGACACCGTGGCCGAGGGTGACCTGGTCGTGGTGTTGGAGGCGATGAAGATGGAGCAGCCGCTGCACGCGCACAAGGCGGGCACGGTCAGCGGTCTCAGCGCCGAGGTCGGTGCCGTGATCACCGCTGGCGCCCCCATCTGCACCATCGCCTGAGCCGCCGCTCGGCGCCAGTCAGCGCAGGGTTTCGGTGGCGACCGCGCGGACGGCGGCGGTCAGCGCGGTCAGCACGTCCGACTCCAGCCGCCAGTGCTGCCAGTACAGCGGGACGTCGAGGTGTCGGCCCGGCGCGAGGTCGACCCAGCGGCCGGCGTCCAGGTCGGCCTGGGCGATCTGTTCGGGCACCAGGCTCCAGCCCAACCCGAGCCGGATCGTCTCGCTGAACGCCGGCACCGACGGCACATAGTGCACCGGCGGGTCGAGCGGCCGACCGGCCACCGCCCGGATGAAGCGGTGCTGCACCCGGTCCTTCCGATCGAAGACGACAAGTGGCGCGCTCGCCAGCGTGACGGCGGTGAATCCGCCGGCGAAGTGGGATGCCGCGAACTCCGGGGTGGCCAGCGCGCGGTAGCGCATGGCGCCGAGTCGCAGCACCCGGCAGCCCTGCACGGCCTCCCGCTGGGCGGTGACCGCCGCCGTCACCGAGCCGTCGCGGAGCAGTTCGGCGGTGTGGTCCTGGTCGTCCTGCCGCAGGTCGAACGAGAGCCCGGCCCGCTGCGGCAACCGGGCCAGCGCGGCGGGGAACCAGGTGGCCAGGGAGTCCGCGTTGACCACCACGGCGACCCGGATCCGGCCACCGCCGGCCAGCGGGCCGCGGGCGTCGGCCAGCGCCTCCCGTTCGAGCAGCAGCA
>NZ_JAGPXZ010000411.1:0-5480 GCF_018070305.1 Micromonospora sp. M51
GTTGAGCGCTACCGCTGTCAAGAGCCGTCAGTGAAGAGCTCCGCGCGGACCGCGTCCCGGGCGGTTTCGACCGCGCCGATGGCCACCGCGTCGTCTCCCAGCGCGGAGATCGCCAGGCCTGGCAACTCGTACAGGATCTCGGCGAGGTGGCGCCGCACCGGCTCCATCACCGTCTCGCCGGCACGCGCGACGCCCCCGCCCACCACGACCAACTGCGGGTCCATGGCGAGAACCATGGCGCCCACTCCCTCGGCGAGTGCTCGCGCGTAGTCGTCGACGGCCTCGACCGCGCGCTTGTCCCCCCGCCTGGCCTGCGCGAAGACCCACTCGCGGGAGTTCATGCCGGGAGCGACCCCCGCGTCGGAGAGCAGCTTGCGGGGTGCCGCCTCCCAGCCCAGGCCGGGGTGCCGGCCGATCTCTCCGGCAGCCCCCCGGCCGCCGCCGAACGGCCTGCCGTCCACCAGGACGCCGACGCCGAGGCGGTGCCCCGCATGCACGTACAGGACGTGGTCGACCCCCTGGGCGGCACCGACGCGGTGCTCGGCGAGGACCGCGAGGTTGGCGTCCTTGACGGCGCTCACCGGGCACTCCAGACGGGCGGTGAGTTCCTTGGCCAGCGCCGTGCCGGTCCAGTCCGGAATGGCCACGCTCAGCCGCACGACACCGTCGGCGATGATGCCTGGGGAACCGGCGCAGGCCGCCCACAACCGCGGCGTGCCGGCCGGCATCGTCCGTCGCAGCAGACTGACAGCGGCGTCGATGCGCCCGTCCGCGTCCAGAGCCGGGTCGATGGCGGTCCGAGCGGCCGCCACCTGCGCGCCGGCGAGGTCGGCGATCCGCACCGACACCGCGTGCGCCCCGATGTCGAGGCCGGCCACGATGCCCGCGTCCGCGGCGAAGCGGTACCGCTGCGCGGGTCGCCCCCCGGTCGGGGCGTTGTCGAATCCGTCCAGGACGAGGAGTCGAGACTCCACCAGTGAGGTCAGGATGCCCTGCACGGTGGGGCGGGACAGCCCGGTCTCGCGGGCGACACCGCTGATGGTCAGCGACGGCCCTTCGTAGAGGAGCCGCAGCACACGACGCGTGTTCAGGTGCCGTAAGGCGCTCTGGTCCCCGCCTGGAAGAGCATCTCCCACGGTCATTCGCTGCCCCTTGACGTGCGTTCGTCGACGGCTCACTATAGCGAACGCAAGTTTCCTTCGAAACTACTCCTGCCCAGGGAGACCCCCATGAAATCGATGACATCAGCGAAGAGTGCGCTCAGCGCGGCCGCCGTGCTCCTCGCGCTCGGAGCGTGCGCGCCGGGCAGTTCGTCGGACGGTGAGCCGGCCGCCGACGCCAACGCGGCGGTCCAGACCGGTGTGCCGGCCGGACCTGTGGAACTCAACCTGATCGCCACCCCCGAGTCGGGCGCCGCCATGAAGGACATCATCCCGGCGTTCCAGGCGAAGCACCCCAACGTCAAGATCAATTACGTCGACACCACGTACGACGACTACAACAAGTCACTCAACCTCGCGTTGTCCAGTGACACCTCGCCCGACATCGTGCTGCTCAACGCGGTGGGCACCACGGTCAAGGACCAACTGATCCTCAACCTCCAGCCCTACGCCAAGGCGTACGGCTGGGAGTCGGCGTACCCGGCCGGGCAGCTCAACCAGTGGCGGGTCGCCAAGGACGGCACCACCCTCGGGTCGGGCGACCTGTACGCGGCACCCGCGTCCTTCTCCCAGGTCGGTCTCTACTACAACAAGGCCACGTTGAAGAAGCTCGGCATCGACGCGGCTCCGACCTCATTGGAGGACCTGGAGGCCGCGCTGGCCAAGGCCAAGGCCGGCGGTGAGACCCCGCTGCAACTCGGCAACAAGGAGGGCCACGCCTCCTTTCCGATCCAGCTCATCGGTCAGTCCACGGACGGCCCGGCCGCGTACGCCAAGTGGGTCTTCGGCGAGGGTGGATCCACCTTCGACACCGCCGGGAACACCAAGGGCGCCCAGAGCATCACCGACTGGGGTACGAAGGGCTACTACTCCAAGGACGCCAACGGCATCGACCTGCAGGGTGCCGTGGACAAGTTCACCAAGGGCGACGGCGTCTTCTTCGTCGACGGTTCCTGGGACTCGAAGAAGATCGGCGACGCACTGAAGGGCGATGCCGGCTTCGTGCCGTTCCCCGGCCCCAAGGCCACCGCGATCGGCACCTCGGTCGCGTACGGGATCTCGCGGAAGTCGAAGAACGCGCAGGCCGCCGCCGCCTTCCTGGACTTCCTGCGCGGCCCGGAGGCTGCCAAGGCCTCGTTCGCGCAGGGTTTCCTGCCCTCGGACACCTCGACGGTGACCGCTGAGCCCGGCACCATCTCCGCCGACCTGATCGCCGCCTGGAACAAGGTCAACGCCGATGACGGGCTCATCGGGTTCAACAACAACGCCACAGCGACCATGAACGACACGCTGGTCGCCGAGACTCAGAAGCTGATCGCCGGCAAGGTCGACCCGGCCACGTTCATCCGGGCCGTCCAGTCCGACTGGGCCAAGACGCATGGCTGACAGCCTCGCGAATCGCGTGGCCGTCCGGGACCGCACCGTCGTCGCCCCCGCGACGCCGGTGCGGGCCCGGCGGTCGCGGGCACGACTCGTACCGCTGCTCTACACCGCACCGGCGCTGCTCTTCTACGCGGCCTTCGTGATCGCGCCCTGGCTGCACAGCCTCTGGATCTCGTTCTGGGACTGGAACGGGATCGGCGTCGCCACCTGGGCCGGGCTCGACAACTACCGGGAGATCCTCGCCGACCCGGCGCTACGGCTCTCCCTGGTCCACGCCTTCGGGCTGATCCTCTTCTACTCGGTCATCCCGATCTGCTTCGGCCTGGTGCTGGCGGCGCTCGTCGCGAACGTGCCCTGGAAGGGCATGCCCTTCGTCCGTACCGTGATATTCCTGCCGCAGATCCTTCCGCTGGTCGCGGTCGGCAGCGTCTGGAAGCTGTTCTTCGACGACGACGGACCGTTCAACGCGCTGCTGCGCGCGGTCGGCCTGTCCGACTTCACCCGCGCCTGGCTGGGTGACTTCACCTGGGCCTACCCCGCGGTCGGAGTCGTCGGGACCTGGGTCTCGACCGGGCTCTGCTTCCTGCTGCTGTACTCCGGAATCGGCAAGATCGATCCGGCTCTGTACGAAGCCGCCCGGCTCGACGGCGCCGGCGCGATCCACGAGTTCTGGCACGTCACAGTGCCGGGTCTGCGCCGGGAGATGTCGGTGGCCGCGACCGTCACCGTGATCGCCGCCCTGGCCAGCTTCGACGTCGTCTACGTGATGACCGCCGGCGGCCCCGGTGAGTCGACACTGGTGCCCGGTGTCGCCATCTACCGGCTGACCTTCACCGCGGGGCAGGTCGGCACCGCCTGTGCGCTCGCCGTCGTCCTGTCCCTGCTGACCTGCGCGGTCATGTTCGCCCTCAACCGCCTCACCCGGGAGAAGACATGATCCGGTCGATGACCCGGTTGTCGCTGCTGGCCGCCACCGCCTCGGTGCTGGTTCCCTTCTACGCGATCCTCGCCGCGTCGCTGCAATCACAGGACAATCTCAGCCCGGGCCTCGCGTGGCCGTCGGATCCGCAGTGGCACAACTACGTCGACGCCTGGTCGACCGGCGGCTTCGCTGACCTCATGCGGTCCAGCCTGATCATCGCGCTCGGCGTCGTACCCCTCGCGCTGGTGCTCGCGACGCTCGCCGGATACGGGCTGGCGATGATGCGGCTAGCCGTCCGGGGGCCGATCTTCGCGTTGCTCATGCTGGGTCTGGCCCTGCCGTACGAGTCGATCGTGATCCCGCTCTACTACGACCTCAAGTCGATCGGACTCCTCAACACCTACTGGGCGGTCATCCTGCCGCTCATCGGGGCGTTCATGCCGTTCGGGGTGTTCTGGATGCGGAGCCACTTCGAGTCGCTGCCGCCGGAACTCACCGAGGCCGCCGAGATGGACGGCGCGACCAGCAGGCAGATCCTGCGCCAGGTCCTGCTGCCCACCGCCCGGCCGGCGCTCACCACCCTCGGCCTTCTCTACTTCATGTGGGCGTGGAACCAGTTCCTGCTCGCGCTGATCCTGATCCAGGACCCGGCGATGCGGACGGCGCCGTCCGGGCTCGGCAAGTTCATCCAGGCCTACGGCCGCAACATCCCGCTGCTCAGCGCCGGAACGATCATCGTCATCGTGCCAGTGGTCATCCTCTACCTCTTCTTCCAGCGCCACTTCGTCAAAGGCATCCTTTCCGGCGCCATCAAATAGGAGACACCTGATGTCCATCACACTGGCGATCGTCGGTGCCGGAGCGCGAGGCGCCGCCTACGCGCGGCTCGCCGTGGCCACCGCAAACGCCACGATCGCGGCTGTCGCCGATCCCGACCCCGCCCGCCGCATCACCCTGGCCGACGAGTTCGACGTACCCGCCGAGCGCCGGTTCGCCTCGTGGGAAGACCTCGCCGCACAGCCCCGGCTCGCCGACGCGGTGATCGTCGCGACCCCCGATCGCGCGCACGTCGAGCCGGTGGTGGCCTTCGCCGAGCGCGGCTACGCGATCCTGCTGGAGAAGCCGATGGCGCCGCTGCCCGAGCAGGCGGAACGCATCGTCGCCGCAGCCGTCGACAACGACGTCCTCCTCGCCGTCTGTCACGTACTCCGGTACACGCCCTACTCCCAGACGCTCAAGCGGCTGATCGACGCCGGGCGGATCGGTGCGATCGTCAGCATCGACCACCTGGAACCTGTCGGTTGGTGGCACCACGCCCACAGCTACGTGCGCGGCAACTGGGCGGTGGAGGCCGAATCCTCCTCGATGCTGCTCGCCAAGTCCTGCCACGACATCGACTGGCTCGGCCACCTCATCGGCCGGCCGGTCCGCCGGGTCTCCTCCTTCGGCGGCCTCGCCCACTTCCGGCCGGAGAACCGTCCGGCTGGAGCGACCGAACGCTGCGTCGACTGCCCGGTCGAACGATCCTGTGCCTACTCCGCGATCCGGATCTACGAACGGTTCCTCGGTGACCCCGTCCACGAGGCATGGCCGCTGGGCGTGCTCACCGACGATGTCAGCGCGGACGGCGTCCGCAAAGCCCTGGAGGACGGCCCGTACGGCGTCTGCGTCTACACAGGTCGCAACGACGTCGTCGACCACCAGGTGGTCAACCTCGAATATGAGGGCGGCAGCACCGTCGCCTTCACGATGACGGCCTTCACGGCGCTCGACTTCCGCAAGACCCGGATCTTCGGCACGCTCGGCAGCATCGAGGGCGACGGTCGCACCCTGCGGGTCCACGACTTCCTCACCGACACCGTCGAGACCATCGACCTGGATCCCGACGGCGACGCCTCGGCCGCCGACGGGCACGGCGGCGCCGACGCGGCACTCATCGAGGCGTTCATCGCGGCGGCACCACCGGTGACCGCTCACTGGTCACCTCCGGACCCGAGGAGAGCATCTCCTCACAC
>NZ_JAGPXZ010000412.1:0-5474 GCF_018070305.1 Micromonospora sp. M51
ATGCGGCGGCCAGCGCGGCAGCGGCGGGGGTCGGCGGGGCGGGCGGTGGCGCGTCCAGCCCGAGGGCGCGGGCGACGGTGTCGAACCGACCGCCCAGCGCCAGGGTCGCCGAGGTGGCGACGACGGTGCGTTCGTCGTACAGGTGGGTGGCGAGGGTGCCGGCCACCGACAGCGGCGCGACCACCAGTGCGCGGCGGCTGCCGCTGTCGTTCTTCTCCACCCAGGCCACGTCGTGGTCGGCCTCCTCCAGCAGCCGCTGCGCGGTAGTGGAGAGCTCGTCCAGGGCGGCCTTGGCCTGCTGCTTGCGCACCGGGTCGGGGTCGTCGGCCTTGATGTCGCCGATCGCGTCCAGGGCGGTGCGGGTCGCCGCGTCGAGCAGCGTGCACGCCTCCCGCAGCGGCGTCGGCAACCCCGCGGTTATCCGCCCGGCAGGCGCCTCGGCCAGGCCGACGGCGAGGGCGTCGCCGGCGGCGGTGAGCGCCTCGGCCGTCTCCGGCCGCAGCAGCGTCCGGGCCCGCCGGGTGGTCCGGTCGATCAGCTCCGGCACCAGTTCCGCCTGGGCCGCGGAGGAGACCCGGTCGGCCAGCTCGTGCGCCTCGTCGACGATGAGCAACTTGTGCGGTGGCACGATGTGCCGGTCGGCGAGCATGTCGACAGCGAGCAGGCTGTGGTTGGTCACCACGATGTCCGCCTCGCGGGCACGGGCCCGCGACGCCTCGGCGAAGCACTCCTGCCCGAACGGGCAACGGGTAGCGCCGACGCACTCGCGGGCCGGCATCGACACCAGCCGCCAGGCCTGGTCGTCGACGCCCGGGTCCAACTCGTCCCGGTCGCCGGTGGCGGTCTTCTCGGCCCAGTCCCGCAGCCGCTCGATCTGCTTGCCCAACCGGCCCGCCTCACCGAGCCACTTCGTGCCGCCGCCGGGACGTGCCGCGGGAGCGTCGAAGAGGGTGTCCTCCGGCTCCTCCTCGGTGGAGTTGTCCAGTCGGGCCAGGCAGAGGTAGTGGTGGCGGCCCTTGAGCACGGCGAAGGTGGGCCGCCGGCCGAGCACCGGCTCGACCGCGTCGGCGAGCCGGGGCAGGTCGTGGTCGACCAGCTGGGACTGCAACGCCAGGGTGGCGGTGGAGACCACCACCGGGCCGTCCACAGTGAGCGCCGGCGCGAGGTACGCCAGCGACTTGCCGGTGCCGGTGCCGGCCTGGACGAGCAGATGCTCACCGTCGGCCACGCACGCCTCGATCGCCGTGGTCATCTGCAGCTGGCCGGGGCGTTCCGCGCCACCGGGCACCGCGCCGACCGCCGCCGCCAGCAGCTCGGTGCCACTGGGCCGGGCACCCCGCCGCCGGCCCTTCGCACGGGCCGACGGGGTGGCGGAACCGGTGGCGGTGCGGGGCGGAGTCACCGTGCGACGGTACCCGGCGCCGCCGACACCGGTAGCGCCCATCCGCCGCGTGGCGTGCCGCCGACCGGGCCGGGCGGTGCGGGCGACGCCGTCCGGTTA
This sequence comes from Micromonospora sp. M51, assembly GCF_018070305.1. Classification (NCBI taxonomy): domain Bacteria; kingdom Bacillati; phylum Actinomycetota; class Actinomycetes; order Micromonosporales; family Micromonosporaceae; genus Micromonospora; species Micromonospora sp. M51. The sequence continues at coordinate 1,502 of NZ_JAGPXZ010000412.1, forward strand.
CGGCCGCGCTACGACGCGTGGGCAGTATCGGTTAGGGTGCGAATCATGCCGAGCGACATGGTCCGAGTGATCTACCGCAAGTACGACGGCAGCGCCCACCGCGACTACCCGGCCCGCCGGCTCACGGAGGACGATCTCGGCATCTGGCTCGGAGTGCCCGAGGGCACCCAGTCGGTCTACCACGGCCGCCCCTCGGTGGAGAAGATCCCGTTCGTGCTGCTGGTGCCGCACCGCGCCTGGTGGACGGCCATGTTCAACCCGCCGCCGCGCACCAGCGAGGTCTACTGCGACATCACGACCCCGGCCCGCTGGGAGTCCGACGACACCGTCCACCTGATCGACCTTGACCTGGACGTCGTCCGGCGTCGGGCCACCGGCCTGGTGGAGCTGCTCGACGAGGACGAGTTCGCCGAGCACCGGGCCCGGTTCGGCTACCCGGACGACGTGGTGGTCGAGGCGGAGGCGGCGGCACAGCGGCTGTTCGGGGCCTTGGGCGACGGCACCGAGCCGTTCGCCACCGCGTACCGCAAGTGGTTGGCCCTGGTGGTCTGACCGGGCCGGCTCACCAGCGTGGTGGCCAGCCGTCGTCGGCGTCCAGCGGCGGCAGGTCGGTCAGCTTCTCCGGGTTGAGCTGGTTGTAGATGGCGGTGATCCGGCCCCGGTCCACAGCGAATGCGGTGACCAGGCGGATCGGTCGCCCGTCGCTGTGTGCCGTCTCCATCTGCAGGCCGAGCGCGCCGTCGACGAGCACCGGCCGAGCCAGCACCCGGTCGGCGTACCGGCCGGTCCGGCCGAACAGGCCGAGGGTGAGGCGACCCACGGCGTCGGCGCCGAGCACCGGCCGACGGGCCGCGGGGAAGTGCCCGCCCGAGTCGCCGACGAAGACCACGTCCGGTGCGAGCACCTGGAGGAGTTGGTCCAGATCGCCGGACTCGGTCGCGGCGACGAACGCCTTGAGCACCCGGCGCTGCTCGGCCGGGTCCGCGGTGTGCCGGGGTACGTCCGGCGCGCTGACCGCCCGACGGGCCCGGGAGGCGAGCTGCCGGGCAGCCGCCTCGGTGGTGCCGAGCACCCCCGCGACCCGGGCGAACGGCAACGCGAACACGTCGTGCAGCACCAGCGCGACCCGTTGCTCCGGTGCGAGCCGCTCCAGCACCACCCGCCGCGCCGTGCCGACCTGGTCGGTGCGGACCGCCCGCTCCGCCGGGTCGGGCGCGTAACCGTCGGCCGGCGACCGACCGTCCACCGGGCTCACCACCGGCTCCGGCAGCCACTGTCCGGGGTACGCCTCCCGGCGGACCCGGGCCGAGCGGAGCACGTCCAGGCAGATCCGGGCGCAGGTGGTGGTCAGCCACGCGGGCAGGTCACGGATCTCGGCGCGGGCCGCCGGGTCGGCCAGCGCCCCGGCGTAGCGCAGCCAGGTCTCCTGGACCGCGTCCTCCGCCTCGCTGCGGCTGCCCAGCATCCGGTGGCCCACCGCGAGGAGCCGGCCCCGCTCGGCCTCGAACTCCGTCGCCAGTTCCCGCACGACCCACCACCCCTTCCGGTCGGTGTCCCGGCCTCCATCCTCCCGCCTGGCGGAGGTGCCGGCAGCCCCGGAACGCCCCGGTGGGTCGGTGCCTGCGGTGGGCGCAGGTCGAGGGTGTCGGTCACCGGGCCGGGGTCCGTCGACGGCTCTCGGCGGGCGGATCGGCGGCGGTTGGGTGATGATCCGTGCATGAGCGCACCCCAGCAAGGGCAGATCGTGGGGCCGGACGGCGGCTCGATGCGGGAACTGCTGCGGGTCACCGCGCCGGTGGATCTCGGCGCGATCGACCCGCGGTCCATGCCCGGCCTACCGGTGCCGGCGGACCGCGTCGAGCACCGTAAGACCTGGGCGCGGGAGCAGGTGGAGCTGGTCGGTGAGGAGCTGGGCCGGCAGCAGGAGATGCTCTTCGCGATGGCCAAGACCGGATCGGAGCGGCCGGCCCGCCGGGTGCTGCTGGTGTTGCAGGCCATGGACTGCGGCGGCAAGGACGGCACGATCAAGCGGGTGGCGGGCGCGATGAACCCGCTGGGCCTGCACATCCGCTCGTTCGGGCCGCCGACGCGTCAGGAGCTGCGGCACGACTTCCTCTGGCGGATTCGCCGGGAGCTGCCGCCGCCGGGGTACGTGGGGATGTTCAACAGGTCGCACTACGAGGACGTGTTGATCGCCCGGGTCGGCTCGCTGGTGCCGGAGGCGACCTGGCGGGCCCGCTATGACGAGATCAACGCGTTCGAGCGGGAACTGACCGAGGACGGCGTGACGCTGATCAAGGTGATGCTGCACATCTCGTACGCCGAGCAGGGCAAGCGCCTGCTGGACCGGCTCACCGACCCGCGCAAGCACTGGAAGTACAACCCCTCCGACATCGACTCGCGGGGGCACTGGGACGACTACCAGGCCGCGTACGCCGAGGCGCTGAGCCGGTGCGGCACGGACGCCGCGCCCTGGTTCGTGGTGCCGGCGGACCGCAAGTGGTACCGGGACTGGGCGGTGGCCCACCTGCTGCGTGAGACGTTCGACACGCTCGATCTGGGGTATCCGGCTGCCGATTTCGACGTGGCCCGGGAGCGGAGGCGCCTGTTGGCTGGGGGAGCGGGTGCCGGTGGGACGGTCGAGGTGAACGGCAGGTGAACGAGCGGTGAATGGTGCCTGGCCAGGGGTGGGCCGGCGAATTCCCGGTTCTGCCGTTTCCTAGCATTCACCGAGCGGGCGCTCTCGGGTGCCGCCACCCTTCCACCGACGCGACGAGGTCTGTGCTGTGAAGTTTTCCTTCCGCCCCACCGAGGGCGCCTTCTACGAGCTCTTCACCAGGGCCGCGCAGAACCTGGTCCGGGGCACGGCGCTGCTCAACGAGCTGGCCCTGCCCGGCGTGGACGTGCAGTCCGTCAGCGAGCGGCTCACCGAGGTCGAGCACGACAGCGACCAGATCACCCACGAGCTGTACAAGAAGATCAACTCAACCTTCATCACGCCGTTCGACCGGGAGGACATCTACCGGCTCGGCTCGCTGCTGGACGACGTGATGGACCACCTGGAAGCGGTCGGCGACCTGCTCTACCTGTACGGGCTGACCGAGCTTCCGGCGCTGCCGCGCGAGCTGCACGAGATGGTCAACGTGCTCGACCAGCAGGCCAAGCTGACCGCCGACGCGATGCCCCGGCTGAAGTCGATGAAGGATCTTGAGGACTACTGGATCGAGTGCAACCGGCTGGAGAACGAGGGCGACCGGATCAACCGGCAGCTGCTCGTCCGCCTCTTCTCCGGCGAGTACGACGCGCTCACCGTGCTGAAGATGAAGGAGGTCGCCGACGAGCTGGAGGCAGCCTGCGACGCCTTCGAGCACGTGGCGAACACCGTCGAGACCATCGCCGTCAAGGAGTCCTGAGCCGGTGTCTCCCGAACTCATCGCCGTCCTGGCGGTGATCGCGGTAGCCCTGGCGTTCGACTACACCAACGGCTTCCACGACGCTGCCAACGCGATCGCGACAAGCGTCTCGACCCGCGCGTTGACCCCCCGGATCGCGCTGGGGCTCGCCGCGGTCGGCAACTTCGTCGGCGCGCACTTCGGCGCCGGAGTGGCCAAGACCGTCGGCGACGGCCTGGTCACCCTGCCCACCGGCATCAGCAGCCTGGGGGTGGTCTTCGCCGGGGTGCTCGGCGCCATCGCCTGGAACCTGATCACCTGGTACTTCGGTCTGCCGTCGTCCTCCTCGCACGCGCTCTTCGGTGGTCTGGTCGGGGCGACCCTGCTGTCCAGCGGCGGCATCGTGCAGTGGGTCAACATCGGCGAGAAGGTCATCCTGCCGATGGTGCTCTCGCCGATCGTCGGTCTGACCCTCGGCTACCTGCTGATGCTGGCCATCCTCTGGATGTTCCGGAAGGGGCAGCCGGGCAAGCTCAACCGGGGCTTCCGGTGGGCGCAGACCGCCTCGGCCGCCGCCATGT
>NZ_JAGPXZ010000413.1:0-5441 GCF_018070305.1 Micromonospora sp. M51
CGTCGCCGAGGGGATGCTGCTGACCACACCCCGCACCCTCGCCCGGCCGGCCACCCGGGTCCGCGCCGAGATCGACGCCGCGGTCCCCGCCGGGGCGACGGTGGAGGCGCAGGTCCGCGGCTGGCGGACCGCCGGCTGGACGGAGTGGCGGGCCGCCGGCACCGTCTTCGACCGGCCCGTCACCCGGGTACAGGCCCGGGTGGTGCTCACCGCCCCCGACAAGGGAGCGACGGCGACGGTACGGGGCATGCGGCTCACCGCCGACGCGAACGCCGCCGTGTCCGCCGCCACACCCGGTCGCACCTACCGGGTGTACGCCACCCGCATCGGGCTGGTCGGTGAGGTGACCGCCAACGGCCGCACCGTGCAACCCCGGGACCACTTCGCGGCACTGCCGTCGCGGCGCGGACTCTCCCCGCTCAACACCGGCGACTACACCGTGCGGGTCTGCACCACCAACGGCGCCCGCTGCGAGTACGCCCCGGTCTGGGACGTCGGGCCGTGGAACACCCGCGACGACTACTGGAACCCGTCATCCGTGCGGGAGAACTGGAAGGACCTGCCGCAGGGGCGACCCGAGGCGCAGGCCGCGTACCAGTCCGGCTACAACGGTGGCCGGGACCAGTTCGGGCGGACCGTGCTCAACCCGGCCGGCATCGACCTGGCCGACGGCACGTTCTGGGACGGGCTGCGGCTGACCACCAACGCCTGGGTGGACGTCGCCTACCTGTGGACCGGCGGCGGCCCGCGCGGCGTGGTCGGCGACGGGCCGCTCAACATCCGCACCGGGGCCAGCACGTCGTACGCGATCCGTGGCCTCGCCGCCCGGCTGGCCCACGTGCCGATCCAGTGCTACGTCACCGGTCAGTCGGTCGCCGGCCCCTACCGCACCACCACCCGCTGGAACCGGCTGACCAGTGGCCAGTACGTCAGCCACGCGTACATCTCGAGTGTGTACGGCGGCAGCGTGCCGGTCTGCTGAGCCACGCTCACCCCGTCGGGCGCCGCCTCAGCGTCAGGGGCGCTCGTCGGGGCGAGCCGTGCGCACCATGTCCTGGTAGCGCGGGTGGCTGGCACCGTAGACGGCGTAGTTGAGACGGGCGTGGGTGAGGCTCAGGTCGCCGTTGGGGCCACCCCGGACGGCGTCGGCGTCGGCGTCGGTCTGGCCGTCGTCGGTCCAGAAACAGACGGGACAGGTCCCCCCGCCGGTCCGCGACGCACAGCAGGGACAGCCCGCAGGAACCACATGCTCACCCACCGGAGAAGCATTCCACAGTCGAACATCAGCCCGATACCCGCAGCAGGTCCCCCGCGGACACCGCGAGGAGGTCCACGGCCCGTCCGCCGTTGACAGCGACCGCGACCAGCCCGGCCGAGTCGACGTACGTCACCAGGCCACCGGCCGGGGCGTCGCCGAAGGTGCGCCCGTGCACCGCCGCATGGGCCGGCGCGGTTCCCGACGGACCCACCCGCAGCGTGGCCGGCAGCGGATCGAGCAGCTCGGCCGGTGCGGCCAGTTGGACGTTGCCGAAGTGGTCCACGGTCAGCACCTCGGCGGTGAATCCCTCGGCGTCCCGGGTCACCGTGGGCGTCGGCAGCCGCACCAGCCCGGCCGGGTCGACAGGTGGGCCCGCCTCGGCGAGCGGCGCGCCGAGCGCCAGCCGGGCCGCCACCGGCGCGAAGACGTCCCGCCCGTGGAACGTGCGGGACACCCGGGCGGCCAGCCAGCGCGGCTCGGTCAGCTCGACCGCGTCGGTCACCCCACCGAGCGCGGCGGCGGCGTCCAGCAGCAACCCGTTGTCCGGGCCGACCAGCAGCCCGCCCGGGGCGGCCAGCGCGACACCCCGTCGGGCGGTGCCGACACCCGGATCGACCACCGCCACGTGCACTCCCACCGGCAGGTACGGCACTGTCTGCGCCAGCACCGCGGCACCCCGCCGGACATCCCCCGGCGGCACCAGGTGGGTCACGTCGATCACCCGGGCGGTCGGCGCGACGCGGGCGACGACCCCGTGACAGGCGGCCACGAAGCCGTCGGTGAGGCCGTAGTCGGTGGTCAGCGAGATCCAGGGCACTGCGGACATGCCCGCAGGCTAGTGGAACCGGGTGGGCTGACGGATTCGGGACAGCGCAGTGGCCGACCGGCCCCTCCCGCCGCCGGATGACGTTGGGCAGACTGCCCTGGTGACAATTCGGAGCCTGCCCGCCGTCGGAATCCTGCTGGTAGCCGTGGCCGTCACCGCCGGCTGCGGCGGTGGCGACGCCGATCCGTCGAGTGCGGCCCCCACCCCCTCGTCGTCCTCGGCCCCGGCGGCCACCGGTCTGCCGAGCGCCCCGACGCCCTCGGCGGGGCCGCCCAGCGCCAGCGGCGCCGCGTCACCGGCAGCCCCGCCGGTGGCCCCGCCGTCCGTCGCCCCCCAGGGGCCCACGCAGCGCCGGCCGGCCAGCCCACCGCCGGTGGTGCTGCCCAAACGCCCGACGGGTGCGCCCGGTGCCACCCAGGTCGTCAACGCGTTCAAGGCCGCCGGCCTGAAGGTGCCGCACCCGAAGGACCGCTCGGTCGACTGTGGGCCGGACGGTCTCGGCCTGGGCTGTTCCGAGCTGATCGCCACCGACGCCGTCACGGTGTACGTGTTTCCCGACGAGATCAGCGCCAGCGACATCGCCGAGACGTGGGGCGGCCAGTCGTACCGGCGCGGTGCGGTGGTGCTCAACTACCTTGAGGCGAAGACCCCGGCCGCCGACCGGCCCCGCTACGAGAAGGTGCTCAACGGTCTGGGCTGACGCGGGCGCACAGGCCCGGTCAGCCGCGCAGGCGCAGGCCGCGCGGGGTGGCCCGGAAGCCGGCGGCGGTCAACGCGTCACGCAGCGGCGAGGAGTGCACCGCCTCGCCGTCGGCCCGCTCCACCGACATCGCACCCAACGCCCCGGAGTGGACGGCGTCGGCGAGCGCCTTGCCGGCCGCGGCGAGCGTCTCGGTGTCGTCGGTGAAGGAGAGCAGCGTCCGGCCGCCGCGTTCGACGTAGAGGACCAGGTCACCGCCGACCTGCACCACCAGGGCCCCCGCCTTGCGGCCGGCCCGGTGCCCAGTCGCCGGTGTGGCCCCGTCACCGGAGTCGACGACCCGTTCCGGCCAGGGCAGCGCCGCGCCGTACGGGTTGGCCGGGTCGGTGGCGGCGAGCACGGTGGCCACCGCGCCCCGCCCCCGGGCGCCGTCGGTCGGTTCGGCCAGCGCGCGCAGCCGGTCCACCGCGCCGGGTACGGCGAACTGCGCCGCGCCGAGCCCTTCGACGAAGTAACCCCGGCGGGCCGCGCCGCGCTCCTCCAGCGCCGACAGCACCGGGTAGACCGCCGAGAACCCGCCGACCACCTGCTCGGCCATGACCGCGCCCCGGGTGACCACCCCGTGCCGCTCCAGCAGCAGGTCGGCGAGCGCGGCGGCCCGCCGGGTCGGGTCGAGGTCCCGGTCCGGAAGGCGGGACCAGCGGCCGGCGACCGTCGGCGGGCCACCACGGGTCGGCAGCGCCACCCGGCCGGGCCGCCGGTAGCGGGTGCGGGGCGCGGACGGCCGGGAGCGGTGGGCGCCGCCGGCGCCGAGCACCGCGCGCAGCGGGGCGAGGGTGTCGTTGCTGAGGTGCCCCGCCCAGACCAGATCCCAGATCACCGCGGTCAGCGCGGCGTCGTCTGTCGAACCGACCCGGTCGGCCAGCGGGCGGAAGAACAACGCCTGCCCGTCGCCGAGCGCGTCGAGCACCGCGTCGTGCAGCGGGGTGCGGGTCAACGCCTCGTCGGGCGGAGGGAGCAGCAGTGGCGCGGTGTCCGCGTACGCCAGGGTGACCCAGCCGTCGCCTCCGGAGATCGCCCCCGACCCGGCCCACAGCACCTCCCCGCTCGCGCACAACTCGTCGAGGTGGGCGGGGGAGTAGTCCGCGACCCGGGCGGGCAGCACCAACCGCTCCAGGGCGGACGCCGGCACCGCCGCGCCCTGCAACTGCTCCACAGTTGCCGCGAGCGCCTCGACACCTCGGGCGGACGAGCCGACCTGCTGCCAACGGGGCAGGAACGTCGCCAGCGCCCGGGGCGGCACCGGCTCGATCTCCCGGCGCAGCGCGGCGAGCGAGCGGCGGCGCAGCATCCGTAGCACCTCGGCGTCGCACCACTGGGCGCCGGCCGAGTCCGGGGTGAACTCCCCGGAGACCACCCGGCCGGTGGCGCCGAGCCGGCGCAGCGCCTGCTCGACGACGAACACGCCCAACCCGAAGCGGGCCGCGCAGCTGGCGGCGGCGAACGGCCCGTGGGTGCGGGCGTAACGGGCCACCAGATCACCGAGCGGATCGGCCACCGGGGCGAGGTACGCCTCGGCCACCCCCATCGGCAGTGCCACGCCGAGTGCGTCGCGCAGGCGGGCGGCGTCCTCGACGCCCACCCAGCGCTGTTCGCCGGCGATCCGGACCCGCAGCACCCGGCGGGTGGCCTCCAGCTCGCTGAGCCACGTCTCGGGCACGCCCCGCTCGGTCAGCTCGGCGTCGCTCAGGTCACCGAGCACCCGCAGCAGCTCGACCACGTCCTCGGCGTCGCGGGGGCGGCGCTGCTCGGTCAGCCACCGCAGTTGCCGTTCGGTCTCGGTGAGCACCGCCGGGTCGAGCAGTTCGCGCAGGTCGACCCGGCCGAGCAGCTCGCCGAGGAGGGTGGAGTCGAGGGCGAGCGCGGCGGCGCGGCGCTCGGCCAGCGGGGCGTCGCCCTCGTAGAGGAACGCACCGACGTAGCCGAAGAGCAGCGACCGCGCGAACGGGGACGGCGCGCTGGTCTCCACCTCGACCAGCCGCACCTTGCGGGTGGCCAGGTCGCGCATCAGCCCGGCCAGCGCCGGCTGGTCGAAGACGTCCTGGAGGCACTCCCGGGCGGCCTCCAGGGTGACCGGGAAGTCCGCGTACTCGCGGGCCACGTCGAGGAGCTGGGCGGAGCGTTGCCGTTGCTGCCAGAGCGGTTGGCGGCGGCGCGGGTCGCGGCGCGGCAGCAGCAGTGACCGGGCGGCGCACTCCCGGAAACGGGCGGCGAAGAGGGCGGAGGTGCCGACCGACTCCTCCACCAGCTGGGTGATCTCGTCGGGTTCGAAGACCACCACGTCGGCGCCGGGCGGTTCGTCGGCGGTGTCCGGAAGTCGCACCACGATGCCGTCGTCGGAGGGCATCACCTGGGCGTCCACGCCGTACCGCTCGGCCAGCCGGCGGCCCACCGCGAGCGCCCAGGGCCCGTTGACCCGGGCGCCGAGCACGCTGTGCACGGCCAGCCGCCAGTCGCCCAGCTCGTCGCGGAACCGTTCCACGACGACAGTGCGGTCGTCGGGCAGCGAACGGGTGGCCTCCCGCTGATCGCGCAGGTAGGCCATCAGGTTGCCGGCGGCCCAGTCGTCCAGCCCGCCGTCGCGCAGCGCGGCCAGT
>NZ_JAGPXZ010000414.1:0-5430 GCF_018070305.1 Micromonospora sp. M51
TCGCCGGTCCGGTGTACCACCCGTCGGTCGGGGTGCCGGAAACCGCCGCGGTGGTCACCGGTGCGGTCTCGTCGGCCACCTCCGTGCTGAGCCGGAAGTAGTCGAACGAGGCGGTCTTCGACGCCGTCTGGTTGGCGCCGAGGGTGAACAGCCCCACCTTCGGGGTGGCACCCACCGCGGTGTTGGTCAACGCCTCCAACGCGGTCCAGGTCGTCCCGTCCGCCGAGTACGACGCGGTGAACGTGTTGCCGACGCGCGCCAACCGCAGGTGCCAGACGGCGCTGGTCAGGTTGGTCACCTCCGGCTGCGGGTTCTGCACCGTACCGGCGATCTCGCTGCGGAACTCGATCCGCCGCGTCACCGCCGAGCCGGCCTGGTTGTCCGCGATGAAGTCGAACTTCAGGTAGTTGTCGTCGTCGGCCTGCACGAGCAGACCGGCCTGCTGGTACTGCTCGTTCAGCAGACTGCCGTCGACCTTCGTCTCCAGGGTCCAGTCGCCCCAAGGCGCGGTCTGGAGGATGAAGTTCTTCGGCCCGGTGTTGTCGGTGCCGTAGATGTCACCGTTGGGCACGTCGATCCGCAACGCGCCACCGGTGACCCGGTAACCGGTCGGGTCCTCCCGCAGGATCGCGTCCCACCGGCACTTGTCCAGCGTGCTGCCGTTGAACTCGTCCGAGGGGTCGACCGGCCCGGCCGGGGCGTCCGGCGTCACCTGGAACGAGTCGAAGGCCGCGTCGACAACCGGTGCCTCGGTGCCACCGTTGAGCGCGAAGACCCCGATCCGCGGGTTGGTGATGCCGGCGAGCGCGGCCGAACGGCCGACCGGGGTGAACGTCTGACCGTCGCCCGAAACGGACGCGGTCAGGTTCGTCCCGTCGCTGGTGACCCGCAGGTACACGGTGTCACCCGCCGGTGCGTTGGTGGCGTCGGCAGACTCGTTGCGCGGCGTGCCCGCCGTCTCCCGGATGAACTCCACCCGCCGGCTGCCGTTGTACAGCAGGTCCAGCTTGGCGTAGTTGTCGTCGTCGCCGTACACCAGCAGGCCGGCCTGCTGGTAGTTGGCCGTCACCGGCAGGGTGACCTTGGTGGTCATCTCCCACGCGCCGGTCGGAGCCGCCTGGAGCACCAGGTTGGTGGCGTCGTTGCGTGCGCCGTAGAGGTCACCCACGCCGGTGGGCAGCCGCAGTGCGCCGCCACTGAGCGAGTAGAGCTGGTTCTCCCGGATCACGCTCGTCCAGCGGTCCTTGTCGAGGGTGTTGCCGTTGAAGTCGTCCGAACGCGCCCCGAAGCAGGACGTGTCCGGCGCGTCGACCCGCACCGGCACCGTGGCGTACGACTTGGCGCCCTTGCTGTCGGTCACCGTGAGGGTGGCCGTGAAGGTGCCCGCGCTGGTGTAGGTGTGGCTGGCGTCCAGTGTGGTCGCCGTACCGCCGTCACCGAAGTCCCAGGCGTACGTCAGTGGGGTGTCGCCCTCGGCGTCGGTGGCCGTGCCGTCGAAGGCGACGGTGACCGGTGCGGTGCCGGTGGCCGGGGTGGCCGTGGCACTGACCACCGGCGGCCCGTTCTCGGTGACACCGCGGCCGACGAAGTCCATCCAGTTGACGTTGAACAGCGAACCCGATCCGCCGTTCGGGTCGCGGGCCAGGAAGTACAGCGAGCCGCTCGCGGCGCCGGTGACCGGTGCGCTCACGTCCGTGTACGTCTGCCACGCGCCGGTCGCCGGCACGGTGGCCGTGGCGACCACCGGTCCGTCAACCGCACCGGCGCGAACCTCGATCCGACCGCCAGCGGCGGCGGAGGCGGCCCGGAACCGGATCTCGGTGATGTTGGTCAGGTCCGCCGGGGCGAGCGACCACCAGTCGCCGTCCTCGATGAACCCGATGTTCTGACCGCCGCCGGCGGTGTCGGCGCCGGTTTCCCGCTGCACGCCGGCGTCGCCGCCGCCGGTGCTCACCGGTGCCCGCCCGGTGGCGGTGAAGAACTCGGCCTGCTTGCGCTTGGGCTGCAGCACCTCGATGACCCGACCGGTGAGCGGGCTGGCGCCACCGGCGCCACCGTCGTCGGTGTAGGTGGCCTCGAAGACCGCGAAGACGTTCGCCTCGGCGCCGTGCCCGGAGGCGAGCGACGTCTGGACGGTGCCGGTGCAGCCGGTGTGCTGCTCCAACGGGTGGGCGTGCTCGTCGTGACCCAGGAGCACCTGGAGGTTCACCCGGTCACAGTCGATCTCCCCGTCCTCCGGGTCGGTCACCTTGATCGAGTAGCGGACCTGGTCACCCCACTCGAAGAACCCGCCGTCCGGCGGGAACTCGATGGTCACCGTCGGGGACGTGTTGCCCACGGTGACCGGAACGTTGGCCACCGCGGTACGGCCCTTGGGGTTGGTGACGGTGAGCTGGGCGGTGTAGTTGCCCGCCGTGGCGTACGTGTGGGTCGGGTTCGCCTCGGTGGAGGTCTGCCCGTCGCCAAAGGCCCAGGCGTAGGTGAGCGTGCCACCGTCCGGGTCCCGGGATCCGGCGCTGGAGAAGGTCACCGTCAACGGCGCCGCACCCGAGGTCGGGGTGGCGGACGCCGCAGCGATCGGTGCGCGGTCCCCGGCGGTGTAGTCGATCCGGTAGACGCCCGAGTTGTCGTTGTTGCCGCCGAAGCCGCTGCCCCACTCGATCAGGTACAGCGCGCCGTCGGGGCCGAACTCGAAGTCCATCGGCCGGACCATGGTCATCCCGGTGAGCAGCTGGTTGATGTCCACCAACGACTTGCCGTCGGGGGTCAGCTGCATCGTGTACATCTTGTTCTGGTTCCACTCGCCGAGCAGCGCCTTGCCGTCGTAGTACGCCGGCCACTTGCGCGTCGAGTTGAGGTCGGCGTCGTAGCGATAGACCGGGCCGCCCATCGGGGCGCCACCGCCGCCGATCTCCGGGTAACGCGCGTCACCGGCGTACCCGTAGTCGACGGTCGCGGGGACGACCGGCGGGAGGTTGGTCAGGCCGGTGTTGTTGGGCGAGTTGTTCACCGGCGCGGCGCAGTCGAACTTCGCGCCGCTCGGGCCGGACGGGAACGTGTAGTCGTTGTAGGCCTCGTTCGTCCCGGTGCAGTACGGCCAGCCGTAGTTGCCGGGGGTCACGATGTTCCACTCGACCAGGCCCCGAGGGCCGCGGTTCGGGTTGTCGGAGTTGGCGTCCGGCCCGTAGTCCGCGACGTACAGCGTGTTGGTCTTCGGGTCGGTGCCGATCCGGAACGGGTTGCGGAAGCCCATCGCGTAGATCTCGGGACGGGTCTTCTCGGTGCCCGGCGCGAACAGGTTGCCGGCCGGAACCGTGTACGTCCCGTCGGCCTCCGGATGGATCCGGATCACCTTGCCGCGCAGGTCGTTCGTGTTGGCCGAGGTGCGCTGCGCGTCGTAGTCCTGGCGGCCGGCCCGCTCGTCGATCGGCGAGTACGAGTTCGACTCGAACGGGTTGGTGTTGTCGCCGGTGGCCAGGTACAGGTTGCCCTCACCGTCGAAGGTCATGCTGCCACCGGCGTGGCAGCAGGTGTTGCGCTGGGTGTCGACCCGCAGCACCTGCTTCTCGCTGGCCGGGTCGATGGTGTCACCGGTCACCGTGAAGCGGGACAGCAGGTTGCGGGTGACCCCGTCGTTCGGGGCGTAGTACAGGTACACCCACTTGTTGGTGGCGAAGTCCGGGTCGAGCCGGATGCCGATCAGGCCGTCCTCGTTGCCGGTGAAGACGTCCAGGTCGACGGCGGTGACGGTGTTGCCGGTGTCCGGCTTGATGATCTGCACCCGACCGTCGCGCTCGATGTAGAAGACCCGCCCGTCGGGGGCGATGTCCAGCTCCATCGGGTTGCTGGTGTTGCTGTCCAGGGAGACCTTCTCGAAGTTGGAGGTCTTCGAGGCGCCACAGTCGGCGTCCACCACACCGGCGGCGCTCTGGATGCCGCCGAGCAGGTGGGAGAGGAAGCCGGGCTCGGCGTACGACTCCCGGGTGTGCCCCAGACCGGTGTACCAGGAGCGGCCACCGTCGTAGTCCTGACACCAGGCGACCGGGTGGTCGGCACCCATCGCGCCGGCGCCGGGGGTGTAGCTCTTCTCGTCCAGGCTGGCCAGCACGTGCACGTCCGGCCGCGGGTTGCTCTGGTAGTTGTACCACTCGTCGAAGCGGGACCAGCGGTCCGGCAACTCCGCAGTGGACGGGTGGGCGTGGTCCTCCACCTTGACGGTGGCCGTCTGGTTCTGCGGGTGGTTGGCGAAGTACGCGCCGACCAGGTCGCCGTACCAGGCCCAGCTGTACTCGGTGTCCGACGCGGCGTGGATGCCGACGTAACCACCGCCGGCCTTCACGTAGCGCTCGAACGCCGCCTGCTGCTCGGCGTTGAGCACGTCACCGGTGGTGGAGAGCCAGATCACCGCCTTGTACTTCGCCAGGTTGGCGTCGGTGAATGCGGCGCCGTCCTCGGAGTTGTCAACGGTGAATCCGTTGGCGGCGCCGAGTTGTTGGATGGCGGCGATGCCGGTGGGGATGGAGTCGTGCCGGAAGCCGGCGGTCTTGGAGAAGACGAGGACGGAGTAGGGATCGGCTGCGGCCTTTGGCGCCTTCGGCGCCACCTGGCTGACCGGGGCTGCGGCTTTCGCATCCCGTGGGGGGACCTGGGCGGCCGCCTGGGCGGGCGTGCCGAACAGGGTGGTCGAGGCCATGGCCAGGGAGATCAGGGTTGCGGTGATGGGTACGCGGGCACGACGAGAACGGGACACGCCGCCTCCTGTGTCGTAGTGACAGAGCTCGCGGGAGTCGGCTCGCCGAAGGCCGTCCCTGATGGAGCCGGTGGTGACGCCGTGCCAGGGTGCCCCCACCGACATTTTGTCGAATCGCTGAACAAATTAATTCGGCTGGCTCGATGTCGGGCAAGATGCGGACGGGTAACGGTTCTGCAACGGCGGGCGACATTCCGAACAGGACCGCATGAAGTGCCCCATGGATCTTGATCGTTCTGATGTGGTCCGGCCCGCCGGTCGCCGCCGACCCGGCACCTTGGCAGGCCGGCGGATCTGTCGTACGGTGACACGCAAGTAACCCACGGGAGCCCGGTGTACCGGGCTGAGAGGGGGGCTGACAGCCCCCGACCGTCGAACCTGATCCGGGTAATGCCGGCGCAGGGAGGAGTGTTGCCGTGCCGTCCCTGGGGCGATTGCATCTCATCACCGACACCCGACCCGGGCGTGACCCACTCGCCGTGGTCCGGGCCGCCCTCAGCGCGGCCCGTGCCGAGCTGGTGGTGCAGGTCCGGGTGGAGGATTCCGCCACCGACCGTGAGGCGTACGACCTGGCCCGACGGGTGCTGGCGCTGTGCACCTCGTACGGGGCGTCCTGCCTGGTCAACGACCGGTTGCACGTGGCGCTGGCGGTGGGCGCCGCCGGTGGCCACGTCGGCGCC
>NZ_JAGPXZ010000415.1:0-5412 GCF_018070305.1 Micromonospora sp. M51
AGGTCATCCGGCGGGGCGAGTTGATGACCGATCCGTCGCTGCTGGTGACCAACCCGAGCCGGACCGACCCCGCGGTGGCCCCGGCGGACCGGCACACCTACTACGTGCTCGCCCCGGTGCCCAACCTGCACCGGTCGCCGTTCGAGTGGCGCGGCGACCTGACCAAGCGCTACACCGAGCAGCTGATCGGCACCCTGGAGGAGCGCGGCTACGTCGGCTTCGGCGCCGGGGTCGAGGTGCTACGGGCGGTCACCCCCGCCGAGTGGGAGGAGCAGGGAATGGCAGCGGGCACCCCGTTCGCCGCCGCGCACACCCTCTTCCAGACCGGCCCGTTCCGCCCGTCCAACCTGCACCGCGACCTGTCGAACGTGGTGTTCGTCGGCTCCGGGACCCAGCCCGGCGTGGGCGTACCGATGGTGCTCATCTCCGGCAAGCTCGCCGCCGGCCGAATCACCGGGGAAGGTCGATGAGCAGCCGCGAAAAACATCTCGTCGAACTCGTCGACGAGACCGGCAAGGCCCACGGCGAGACAACCGTCGCCGCCGCGCACCAACCCCCGGGGCAACTGCACCGGGCCTTCTCGGTGTTACTGATGGACCCGGACGGCCAGGTGCTGCTCCAGCGTCGGGCCGCCGCCAAGACCCGGTTCCCGCTGCGCTGGGCCAACTCCTGCTGCGGCCACCCGCAGCCCGGGGAGTCGCTCGCCGAGGCGGCCAACCGCCGGCTGAGTGAGGAGTTGGGCGCGGGCCCGGTCGAGCTGACCGAGGTCGGCATCTACGTCTACTACGCCGAGGACCCGGCCACCGGTCGGGTCGAGTTCGAGTACGACCACGTGCTGCGAGGCGAGTTCCTGCCCGGCGCTCCGCTGCTGCCCGACCCGGACGAGGTGGCCGAGCTGCGGTGGGCCGACCCCACCGCGCTGGAGGTCGAGTTGTCCCTCGACCCCCGGTCGTACGCGCCCTGGCTGGGCGGGGTGGTGAACCGGCTGCTCCGCCCCTCGGGGTCCCGGTCGGGCGCAACCGGTCCGGTCATGACCCCGCCCGGATCGTCGGCGGATGACACGGCGGAGCGGTCGGGTGGTCGATGAGGCGCTGAGCGCGGGCGCTGTCGCACGCCGGCTGGGGGTCGCGGTGACGACCCTCCGCACCTGGCACCAGCGCTACGGGCTCGGTCCCAGCGAACACATCCCCGGTCACCACCGCCGGTACACCCCTTCCGACCTGGTCCGCCTCGAGATCATGCGGCGACTCACCGCCGAGGGGGTGAGCCCCGCCGAGGCGGCCCGCTGGGCCCGCCAGGCTCCGGATCCAACGGCCAACGGCACCGTCACCCCCACCCGGATCCACCCGACCGGCCGTGACGGCGGCGGCACCATCCCGGTCGGCCGTGCCGGCCCGGCGGCCCGCGGACTGGCCCGGGCGGCGATGCGCCTGGACGCGGCGGCGATCAGTGAGACGATCGCGCACGCCCTGGCCGCCGACGGCGTCGTCGCCACCTGGGACAGCCTGTTGCGCCCGGTCCTCGCCGGCATCGGCGAACGGCACGCCGCCACCTCCGGCCTGATCGAGGTGGAACACCTCATGTCCCGCTGCGTCTCGGAAGCGCTCGCGGCGGCCAGCCGGGCCAAGGTCCCCACCGGGCCGGCCCGGATCCTGCTCTCCTGTGCCGACGAGGAACAGCACACCCTGCCGCTGGAGGCGCTGGCCGCAGCACTCGCGGAGGCCGGTGTCAGCTACCGGATGCTCGGCGCCCGGGTGCCGGTGGCCGCGCTCGTCGAGGCGGTCAACCGGACCGGACCGGCCGCCGTGGTGCTCTGGTCACACACTCGGGCCACCGCCGACCCGGCCCAACTCAGCGCGCTCCTGGCCGCACCCCGACGCCCGTTGCTGGTGCTCGCCGCCGGCCCCGGCTGGCGCGCCGACACCCTGCCCGCCGGGGTGGTGCGGCCGGTGGACCTGGCCGAGGCGGTCTCACTCTCCGCTGCCGTGCGCGACGCCCTGCACCAGTCGAGGCGTGACTGATCGCACTGTCGCCGGCTGGCGGCGTGAACTACCGTCGGGCGGGTCCGCCTACCCCGACCCCTCCGGGAGCGAGCAGATGCAAGCCCGTGCCGTCCTGGCGTCCGTCCTCGCCGTGGCGCTGGTCTTGTCCGGTTGTGCCCAGCCGCACCGCACCATCGCACCCGTCGGTGCCCCACCGCCGGAATCGACCGCGCCACCCACCCCGAAACCGCACCCCAGTGTCACCAAGCCGGCCAAGCCGCCACTGCGGCCGCTGCCGGCCAAGCTGCCCGCCGGTCTGGGTCGCAACACCGGCGTACGCCCGGTGGCCCTGACGTTCGACGACGGGCCCAGCCCAGCCTGGACACCCAAGGTGCTCGACCAACTGAAGGCCGCCAAGGTGACAGCGACCTTCTGCGTCGTCGGTCGGGAGGTGCAGCGCCACCCGGAGCTGGTCCGACGGATCGTCCGGGAGGGACACCAGCTCTGCAACCACAGCTGGCGACACGACCTCGATCTCGCCCGCCGACCCGTCGCCGAGATTCGGGCCGACCTGGACCGCACCAACAAGGCCATCCAGAAGGCCTCTCCCGGCGCGAAGGTGCCGTTCTACCGGCAACCGGGCGGCCGGTGGACGTCGGAGGTGCTCGGGGTGGCCAAGAACCTCGGCATGCGCCCGCTGCACTGGTCGGTCGACCCGCAGGACTGGGACAAGCCCACCGCGGCCACCATCGGCAAACGGGTGCACGCCGCCACCCGCCCCGGGGCCATCGTGCTGCTGCACGACGGTGGCGGAAATCGGGCCGCGACCCTCGCCGCCTGCCCGAAGATGATCGCCGATCTGAAGCGGCGCTTCGGCATCACCCGACTCCACTAGAACCGCCCTGACCTGCGGTTATGACCCGTCCCAAGCCCTTGGTGATACCGATTTTGTCGACCGGCCGGGCATCACGTATGCTTTCGAAGCCTCCGGCGGGGCCGGATGGGAGCAAGTCCGCTTGAAGTTGCGAGTGTGCAATGATGGCGGGGCCGCCCTCATCGTCTAGCGGCCCAGGACGCCGCCCTTTCAAGGCGGTAGCACGGGTTCGAATCCCGTTGGGGGCACGACCGGCGCAAGCCGGAGCAACACAAGCTAGGTCCTGTGGAGCAGTTGGAGTGCTCGCCGCCCTGTCAAGGCGGAGGTCGCGGGTTCAAGTCCCGTCAGGACCGCAGCGCTGACGCCGCGCCCCGCGCGGCGTTCTGCGTATCGGAGCAGGTCGCCTTGCCACCGGTTCGTCCGGTTGCCGGGTAACATGAGCCGAGCGGCACGGCCAGGTAGCTCAGTTGGTACGAGCGTCCGACTGAAAATCGGAAGGTCGGCGGTTCGACCCCGCCCCTGGCCACATAGCCTTTCGCCGGGCTACAGAGGTCCCCACCAGCGGATTCGCAGGTGGGGATCTTGCTGTTTCCGGTGCTTGCTCCGACGACCTCCGGCCAGCCCACGCGCCCAGCCCAACCCGGCTGCGTGACCAGCACCACCACGGGTCCGCTTGATCGACTCGACTTTCGTGACATCGCGGTGTCCCAGCGCGCGCGACACCGCGATATCAAGGAAACCGAGTCGATCACCCACGCCACGCGGCTACCTGTCGGTCGCGGCGGGCGGCGGGCGGCGGGGCGGCGTCGACCGGGGCGGGCGGCGGGGCGGGGTCAGTCGCGGCGACCCTGCGGGCGGTGCTGCGCGACGCCGCCCTGAATCGCCTCCCACACGCTGCGTCCGGCCTGTCGCAACGTCTCCCCCGCCTGCTCGGCGAGTTGGGCCGCACTCTGCGCGGCGCTCTGGGCCGCCGCCTGCGCCGCGCCCGGCAGACCACCGTCGCCATCCCCGGACGGGCTCGGACCGGCCCCAGCCGACTGATCGGGTTTGCCGCGGCCTTCTGCGGCCGCCGTCCCCGCCAGCCCCTCGGGGCGTTGCGGCCCCTGGCCCGCCCCGGCCGGCCGCTGTCCCTGCGAATGCCCCTGGTCAGCTGACCCGGGGCCGCCAGCTCGCGGTCCGGGGCCGCCAGCATCTGGTGCCGACCCGGCCGGACCGACCCCGGACCGACCGGCATCCTCACGACCCGCATCCGCCCGACCCCCATCCGCCCGATCAGAACCCCGCCGACCAGGCCCCGGCTGATCAGGCCCCGGCTGACCAGACGCAGGCCGATCAGAACCCGGCCGACCAGGTTCAGGCTGGTCAGAACCCGGCTGACCGAGAACCTGCCGAGCGGAAGCCGGCCGACCACGGTCGACTGACGGTCCGGCTGCGCCCACCTGCCGGCCCGGCTCGTCGCGTAGGCGGTCCGAGTGCCGGCTCGACGCTTTGATCTCCGCCGCGCCCGAGGTCACCTGTTGGGTGCTGCGCTCCACGTCGTCGACGGCAGTGTGCGCGAGCGCCTCGATGATCTGTGGGTTGTTGTCGAGTGTGTCGAGCGCTCGCCCCAGGATCCTGGTCAGCTGCTCCAACCGGACCCGCAGCTGCGCCTCGGCGTTCACCCCGTTGACGTTCAACTCGCCACCGTTGAGGTGCACCCGTACGCCGGCGTCGACCTGGAGCAGGTTGGCCACTCGGGCGCGCAGCGACAGGTCGGCCTCCAGGCCGTCGACCGCCAGTCGGATGGAGTCGACGGAGACCTTCGGAATGTCGAGCAGGACGTCCGGGTTCCCGCTGTCGACGTTCCGGTCCGGCTCCCGCTGCTGTCCGCTCTCGCTCATGCTCTCCCGCCCCGCCTGCGTTCCGGCCCGGTCGTCCGAGCCGTTGGGCGCGGTTACCCGCTTTCCGGCGCGGCATCCCGTCCGTGACGACCCGGCGACCCTCTGTCTGGAACCGGGCACCGCGCGAAGCTGCACAGCCGGGCATCAGCCGGTATGGTCCGGGCCTATGGGACAGGAATTGACTGATCCGGCCGACATCCGGCAGGACGTCGGCCAATTCTCTCTCCGGTGCGGCCTTGTCGTCCCGGGCACCGCCGAGCACGCGTTCGCGGTCTTCACTGATGAGCTGACCGACTGGTGGGTCACCGAGTACACCTGGTCCGGCCCGGACGCCTTGGCCGAGCTGGGCATGGAGCCGCGGGCCGGTGGCATGCTCTACGAGTTGGGCCCGTACGGCTTCCGCGCCGACTGGGGTCGGGTGCTCACCTGGGATCCGCCCCGCCGGCTTGTCTTCGTCTGGCAGATCGGCCCGGATCGGGCACCGGTGCCGGACCCGGCCCGCGCGAGCGAGGTCGAGGTGCTGTTCCATTCCGAGGGGCCGGAACGCACCCGGGTCGAGCTGGAGCATCGGCACTTCGACCGGCACGGCGAGGCTGCCGAGGGTTACCGCAAGGCGCTCACCGCCGGCTGGCACGAGTTGCTCACCCGCTACGTCGCCGCGGTGTCGCGCCCCCGT
>NZ_JAGPXZ010000416.1:0-5395 GCF_018070305.1 Micromonospora sp. M51
GTCGACTTGCCCGCCCCGGTGGGCCCGATCAGCGCGACGGTCTGCCCGGCCGGCACCGTCAACTCCAGCCGGCGGAGGATCGGGGTGTCGGTCCGGTAGCCGAAGCTGACCGCCCGGAAGGTCAGCTCGCCACGGCCGGGCCCGGTCGGCAGTGGTGTGGGCCGGGCCGGTTCGGCGACGGCCGGTCGTTCGTCGAGCACCCCGGCCAGCTTCTCCAGGGCGGCGGTGGCCGACTGCAACGAGTTGTAGAACTGGCTCAGCTCCTGCATCGGCTCGAAGAAGCGGCGCAGGTAGAGCAGGAACGCGGCGAGTACACCGATCTCGGTCTGCCCGCCGAGCACCCGCCACCCGCCGTAGCAGAGCACCACGGCCACCGTGACGTTGCCGATCAGCTTGATCGCCGGCGAGTACGTGGCGATCAGCCGGAACGCGTGCAGGCTGGTCCGTCGGTAGTCGTCGCCGAGCGCCACGAAGATCCGTTGGTTGCGGGGTTCCCGGCGGAACGCCTGCACCGCCCGGATGCCCCGCATCGACTCGACGAAGTGCACGATGACCAGCGCGACAGCGTCCCGGGTCCGTCGGTACGCGCTGGCCGACGACCGGGCGAACCAGCGGGAGAGCGAGAACAGGAACGGAAACGCGAACAGCGTCACGCCCGCCAGCGGCGGGTCCAGCCAGAGCAGGATGGCGGCCACCGACAGGATCGAGAGCCCGGCCAGCACCAGGCTGTCGATCCCACCGTCGACCAGCTCGGCGATCGAGTCCAGGTCGCTGGTGAGCCGGGACACCATCCGGCCGGACGTGTACCGCTCGTGGAAGTCCACCGACAGCCGCAGGAAGTGCCCGAACACCTGTTTGCGCAGGTCGAGCAGGACGGCCTGGCCGATCCGGGCGGACAGGGCGAGGAAGCCGCGGCGGGCCGCGTACTCGGTCACCGAGGCCACCGCGAATGCCCCGGCGACGGCGATCAGCAGCCCGGGGTCGCCGGCGCGCAACGGTGGGATGGCCCGGTCGATGCCGATCATGACCAGGTACGGGCCGGCCATCGCGGCGGCGTTCTGGACCAGCAGCAGGGCGACCGCCGCGGCGAGCCGCTTCCGGTGCCCGCGCAGCAGGTCGCCCAGCAGGCTGCGGCTGAGCCGGCGCAGCCGGGCCACCGCCTCGGGGCTGGTGTCCTCCGCTCGACTGCGGTCGGCCTCCGGGTCGGTGGCGGTTCCGCGCCAGCGGGTGAGCTCGGGCTCCTCCTCCGGAGGTGGGTCGGCCTGCCTGGGCACGCTCACGAACGCACCAGTCCCCACCCGTCCGAAGGGGACGGGCTGGGCCCGCCGGCCCCGGCCGGTGGGGGATGCCCGGCGGGCGGCTCGGCGGCGAGCAGCGCCCGGTACGCCGGGACGGTGGCCAGCAGGTCGGAGTGTGTGCCGGTCGCGGTGATCCGCCCGTCCTCCAACAGGGCGACCCGGTCGGCCAGCGCGATCGTCGACGGCCGGTGCACCACCAGCAGCGCGGTGCTGTCGCGCAGGACCCGGCGAAGCGCCGCCTCGACCAGGGCTTCCGTGTGCACGTCGAGGGCGGAGAGCGGGTCGTCCAGCACCAGCACCGCCGGTCGGCCGAGCACGGCCCGCGCCAACGCGAGCCGTTGCCGTTGCCCGCCGGAGAGGGACAACCCCTGCTCGCCCACCCGGGTGGCCAACCCCCAGGGCAGGTCGTACGCGAAGTCGGCCTGGGCCAGCGCGAGGGCCGCGCGGACCTCGTCGTCGCCGGCGTCCGGGCGACCCAGGGTGAGGTTCTCGCGCACCGACATGGAGAAGAGCGTGGGTTCCTCGAACGCCACCCCGACCAGCCGGCGCAGCGAGGCCAGCCGCAGGTCGCGCAGGTCGTGGCCGTCCACTGTGATCCGCCCGGCGGTCACCTCGTGCAGCCGGGGCACCAGGGAGAGCAGTGTGCTCTTGCCGCTGCCGGTGGCGCCGACCAGGGCCAGTGTCTCGCCCGGCTCGATGCTCAGATCGATCTCACGCAGCACCGGCGTGCTGGCACCCGGATAGCTGAACGCGACGCGCTCGAAGCGCAGCCGGCCGCGCACCGCGTCGCGGGGCAGAGCGACAGCGCCGGGAGAATCCACGATCTCCGGTGGGGTGTCCAGCACCTCCTGGATCCGGTCGGCGGCGGTGGCCGCCTCCTGACCGTTGGCGATGATCCAACCCAGTGACTGCACCGGCCAGATGAGCATCAGTTGCAGGCTGACGAACGCGACCAGCTCGCCGATGGTGAGCGCCCCGTGCGCGGCGGCGGCCGCCCCCGCCGCCAGCACCACGCCCAGTGTCACGTTGGGCACCAGGTCGAGCAGCGCCGAGGTGTTGGCCAGCAGCCGCCCCTTGCCGACCCCGGTGTCGTGCAGCCGCCGGGCCGCGCCGGCGAAGCGGCCGGCCAGTTCGGGCCCCCGCCCGTACGCCTTCATGGTGCGCAGACCCTGTGCGGTCTCCTCGACCAGGGTCGCCACGTCGCCCTGCAGGTCCTGCATCCGGCGGGACGCGGCGTGGTAGTGCCGCCCGAACCGGCGACTGATCAGCAGCAGCGGCACCGCGCTGGCCGCTACCAGCACCCCGAGCACCGGATGCAGGTTGATCAGCAGCAGCACCACGACCACGTACGTGGTCAGGTTGAGCACCAGGAAGAACACGCCGAAGGAGAGGAACCGGCGGATCACCGACAGGTCGCTGGTGATCCGGGAGAGCAGCTGGCCGGACTGCCAGCGGTCGTGGAAGCTCGTCGGCAGCCGTTGCAGGTGGGCGTAGACGTCGGCGCGCAGCGCCGCCTCCATGCCCACCGCCGAGGATGACTGCACCCACCGGCGGATGAAGATGAGCACCGCCTCGACGACACCCAGCAGCAGCGCCAGGCCGCCGAGCTGGAGCAGCCCGGCGGGTTCGTGTCGGGCCACCGGCCCGTCCACGACCCGCTGCACGACCAGCGGTACGGCGATCCCGGCGGCGGTGCCGGCGAGTCCCGCGACGAGCAGCCAGGCGAACTCGGCGGCGTACGGGCGCAGGTAGCGGCGTAGCCGCCAGAGGTTGTGCGCGGGGCGGGTTCCCGCGGCGGCCCGGGTGGCCGGGTCGCCGTCGCTCTCCACAGGCACTACCAGACGGTAGCGTCTAACAGGTGTCGATGCTTCTGTCAGCTTGCCGTCAAGCGGCGCTCATGACCGAGAAGCCACTTCTTCACCTCCAGCCCCCAGCGGTAACCGCCGAGCGTGCCGTCGGTGCGAAGAACCCGGTGGCACGGCACGAAGAGGGCTGCCGCGTTCCGGGCGCAGGCCGCCGCGGCGGCCCGCACCGCCGGTGGCCGACCGGCCAGCGCGGCGTACCCGGTGTAGGTGACCGGGGTGCCGGGCGGCACCTCGCGCAGCACCTGCCAGGCGTGCGCCATGAACTCGCCGCCGGTGCGTTGCTGGACCGGCACCGCGTCGATGGCGGCGAGGTCACCGTCCAGGTAGGAGGTGACCGCCGCGCTGACCGGCCCGAGGTCGGTGCGCTCCCGCAGCGGTGCCCGCAGGGTCGGGTGGACCAGGGGCAGCAGTGCCGCCGGGTCCGGGGTGAAGCCGGCCGCCCGAACGGCACCGTCGGGGCCGGCGAGGATGCTCAGTGGACCGGCCGGTGTGCGCAGTACGGTGCTGTCGATGGTCATGCCGTTCTCCAGAGTCTGATCGTGGCGTAGGACCGCCAGGGACGCCATCGCTGGGCGTGCCGGTCGAGGGGTGTCGGGGTGTCGGGCAGGCCGAGCGCGGCGGCACCGCGCCGGACCGCGAGGTCGGAGCTGAGCAGGATGTCCGGGTCGCCGAAGGCGCGCATGGCCAGGTAGTTGGCGGTCCACGGGCCGATGCCCGGGAGCGCGAGCAGCCCTCGGACGGCCTCCCCCCGATCCACCCCGGGGGCGAGGTCGACAGACCCGTCCACCACGGCCCGGGCCAACCCCCGCAAGGACTCCCGCCGCCCCACCGGCATTCCGAACGCCGAATCCGGCAGCGACAAGAGCTCCTCCGCCCCCAAGAACCCCCGCAGCCCACCCCGCTGATCATGAGGTTGACCTGGAATTTGATCTTCATCGACCTCGTCAACCTCATGATCAACGCGGTGGGAGAGGAGGCGGGTGAGGGTGGTTCTTGCCGAGGTGATCGAGACCTGCTGGTTGATGATGGCGCGGACGGCCACCTCGAAGCCGTCGACCGACCGGGGAACGCGGATGCCGGGTTCAGCGGCGACCGCCGGGGCCAGCGCCGGGTCGGCGGCCAGCGTGGCGTCGATGGCCACCGGGTCCGCGTCCAGGTCGAGCAGCCGGCGGCAGCGGGCCACAGCGGGCGCCAGGTCGCGCAGGTCGGTCAGCCGCAACGTCGCCGCCACGTGCCCGTCCGCCGGGGTCAGGGCCACCTGGCCGGTGCCGTGTGGCAACCGCAGACCCCGGTGGTACGTCCCGTCGCGGACCTCCTCCACACCGGGCAACGCCCGCACCGCGAGGAAGTCCAGCAGCGCCCGGGCGTGCAGCGGCGGGCGGTACGCCAGCCGGAGCGTGATCGTCCCAGCCCCGACCGCCGTCCGCTGGCGACCACGGGCCGTGCGCAGGTCGGACGGGGCGCTCGCGTACACCTCGCGGAGCGTGTCGTTGAACTGCCGCACGCTGCCGAAGCCCGCGGCGAACGCGATCTCGGCCATCCCGAGGTCGGTCGTCTCGATGAGGATCCGGGCGGTCTGGGCCCGCTGCGCCCGGGCCAGCGCGAGCGGCCCGGCGCCCATCTCGGCGCTGAGCATCCGGTGCAGGTGCCGCTCGGTGTACCCCAGCCGGGAGGCCAGCCCCGGCACGCCGTCCCGGTCGATCACCCCGTCCGCGATCAACCGCATCGCCCGGCCGACCACGTCGGCGCGGACGTCCCACTGCGGTGAGCCGGGCGCGGCGTCCGGCCGGCAGCGGCGGCAGGCGCGCAGCCCGGCGCCCTGCGCCGCCGCGGCGGACGGGAAGAACCGGACGTTCTTCCGCTTGGGCGTGATCGCCGGGCAGGACGGCCGGCAGTAGATGCCGGTGGACGTCACACCGGTGTAGAACCAGCCGTCGAACCGCTGGTCACGGCTGTCCACGGCCCGGTAACACCGCTCGAAGTCCAGCTCCATGTCACCGATGATGCCCCGCTCGACTGGTCATCGGCTGGCGGGAATCGGACCTGGGCGTGCCGGTGCGAAGCGACCCGGTCAACGGGGGCGTCGACGACGCCGGTGTGGTTGACCAGACCCGCTGGGCTGGGCGGCGCGGTTGGGCTGGGCGGTGCGGTTGGGCTGGCCGGTCAGCAGGGCCGGTCGGAACACGCCGTCCGTGTCGTACCGCTTCCACAGCCGCCGGACCCGGGCCCCGG
>NZ_JAGPXZ010000417.1:0-5393 GCF_018070305.1 Micromonospora sp. M51
TTTCTGAAAGATTGTCCGGCGGCGTCCTACTCTCCCACACCCTCACGAGTGCAGTACCATCGGCGCTGGAGGGCTTAGCTTCCGGGTTCGGAATGTAACCGGGCGTTTCCCCTCCGCCATGACCGCCGTAACTCTATGAACATATCAAACAACCCCGGCACGATTTCACGGGTGTTCGCTTGTTCAGAGTTGCACAGTGGACGCGTAGCAGCTTAGTAGTCAAGTCCTCGGCCTATTAGTACCGGTCAACTGAACCCGTTACCGGGCTTACATTTCCGGCCTATCAACCCAGTCGTCTAGCTGGGGGCCTTACCCCACAAAGTGGGTGGGATACCTCATCTTGAAGCAGGCTTCCCGCTTAGATGCTTTCAGCGGTTATCCCTTCCGAACGTAGCTAACCAGCCGTGCCCTTGGCAGGACAACTGGCACACCAGAGGTTCGTCCGTCCCGGTCCTCTCGTACTAGGGACAGCCCTT
The DNA here is from genome assembly GCF_018070305.1 of Micromonospora sp. M51. Lineage (NCBI taxonomy): Bacteria > Bacillati > Actinomycetota > Actinomycetes > Micromonosporales > Micromonosporaceae > Micromonospora > Micromonospora sp. M51. The sequence continues at coordinate 477 of NZ_JAGPXZ010000417.1, forward strand.
CTCAAGTATCCTACGCGCACGGCGGATAGGGACCGAACTGTCTCACGACGTTCTAAACCCAGCTCGCGTACCGCTTTAATGGGCGAACAGCCCAACCCTTGGGACCTGCTACAGCCCCAGGATGCGACGAGCCGACATCGAGGTGCCAAACCATCCCGTCGATATGGACTCTTGGGGAAGATCAGCCTGTTATCCCCGGGGTACCTTTTATCCGTTGAGCGACACCGCTTCCACTCGCAAGTGCCGGATCACTAGTCCCGACTTTCGTCCCTGCTCGACCTGTCAGTCTCACAGTCAAGCTCCCTTGTGTACTTGCACTCAACACCTGATTGCCAACCAGGCTGAGGGAACCTTTGGGCGCCTCCGTTACCTTTTAGGAGGCAACCGCCCCAGTTAAACTACCCACCAGACACTGTCCCTGAACCGGATAACGGTCCGAAGTTAGATACCCAAATCAACCAGAGTGGTATTTCAAGATTGCCTCCACCCATACTGGCGTATGGACTTCACCGGCTCCCACCTATCCTACACAAGCTAATTCGAGTACCAATGTCAAGCTATAGTAAAGGTCCCGGGGTCTTTCCGTCCTGCCGCGCGTAACGAGCATCTTTACTCGTACTGCAATTTCGCCGGGCCTGTGGTTGAGACAGTGGGGAAGTCGTTACGCCATTCGTGCAGGTCGGAACTTACCCGACAAGGAATTTCGCTACCTTAGGATGGTTATAGTTACCACCGCCGTTTACTGGCGCTTAAGTTCTCCGCTTCGCCCCAAAGGAGCTAACAGGTCCCCTTAACGTTCCAGCACCGGGCAGGCGTCAGTCCATATACATCGAATTACTTCTTCGCATGGACCTGTGTTTTTAGTAAACAGTCGCTTCCCCCTGCTCTCTGCGGCCATACAACGCTCCACCCGCGCGGGGCTTCACGTCTCCGGCCCCCCTTCTCCCTAAGTTACGGGGGCAATTTGCCGAGTTCCTTAACCACAGTTCGCCCGATCGCCTCGGTATTCTCTACCTGACCACCTGTGTCGGTTTGGGGTACGGGCCGCTAAGAACTCGCTAGAGGCTTTTCTCGGCAGCATAGGATCACTGACTTCACCTGAATCGGCTCGGCATCACGTCTCAGCCTTCATGTGGTGCGGATTTGCCTACACCACGGCCTACACGCTTACCCCGGCACAACCACCGGCCGGGCTCAGCTACCTTCCTGCGTCACCCCATCGCTTGACTACTACCCATCAGGTTCCCACGCTCCCCACCCTCAACCCGAAGGTCTTGGATGGTTTGGGTGGTTAGCACAACGAGGTTCATCAGGGACGCTCTTTCGCGGGTACGGGAATATCAACCCGTTGTCCATCGACTACGCCTCTCGGCCTCGCCTTAGGTCCCGACTCACCCAGGGCGGATTAGCCTGGCCCTGGAACCCTTGGTCATCCGGCGGAAGGGTTTCTCACCCTTCTTTCGCTACTCATGCCTGCATTCTCACTCGTGCCGCGTCCACAACTGGGTCACCCCGCTGCTTCACTCGCGGCACGACGCTCCCCTACCCATCCACACACCTGCACAAGGAATCAAGTCCAAGCGAGGTTAAAATGTGAATGCCACAGCTTCGGCGGTGTGCTTGAGCCCCGCTACATTGTCGGCGCGGAACCACTTGACCAGTGAGCTATTACGCACTCTTTAAAGGGTGGCTGCTTCTAAGCCAACCTCCTGGTTGTCTATGCGACCCCACATCCTTTTCCACTTAGCACACGCTTAGGGGCCTTAGCTGGTGATCTGGGCTGTTTCCCTCTCGACTACGAAGCTTATCCCCCGCAGTCTCACTGCCGCGCTCTCACTTACCGGCATTCGGAGTTTGGCTGATTTCGGTAAGCTTGTGGGCCCCCTAGACCATCCAGTGCTCTACCTCCGGCAAGAAACACGCGACGCTGCACCTAAATGCATTTCGGGGAGAACCAGCTATCACGGAGTTTGATTGGCCTTTCACCCCTAACCACAGGTCATCCCCCAATTTTTCAACATTGGTGGGTTCGGCCCTCCACGCGGTCTTACCCGCGCTTCAGCCTGCCCATGGCTAGATCACTCCGCTTCGGGTCTAGGACACGCGACTGAATCGCCCTATTCAGACTCGCTTTCGCTACGGCTCCCCCACACGGGTTAACCTCGCCACATGCCACTAACTCGCAGGCTCATTCTTCAAAAGGCACGCCGTCACCCCGCAAGGCTCCGACGGATTGTAGGCGAACGGTTTCAGGTACTATTTCACTCCCCTCCCGGGGTACTTTTCACCATTCCCTCACGGTACTTGTCCGCTATCGGTCACCAGGAAGTATTTAGGCTTACCAGGTGGTCCTGGCAGATTCACGGCAGATTTCAGGGGTCCGCCGCTACTCGGGAACACCCACAGAAGGTCAGCAACTTTCACCTACCGGACTCTCACCGTCTACGGTCAGCCATTCCAGACTGTTCGACTAGCCACTAACTTTGTAACTTCTCGAACAAGTGTCAGCTTGTTCAGCAGGGTCCCACAACCCCGACCACGCAACCCCTGACAGGTATCACACGCAGCCGGTTTAGCCTCGATCCGCTTTCGCTCGCCACTACTCACGGAATCACTAAATTGTTTTCTCTTCCTACGGGTACTGAGATGTTTCACTTCCCCGCGTTCCCTCCACACACCCTATGTGTTCAGGTGTGGGTGACACCACATGACTGGTGCCAGGTTTCCCCATTCGGACACCCTGGGATCACAGCTTGGTTGACAGCTCCCCCAGGCCTATCGCGGCCTCCCACGTCCTTCATCGGCTCCTGGTGCCAAGGCATTCACCGTTCGCCCTTGACAACTTGACCACAAAGATGCTCGCGTCCACTGTGCAATTCTCAACAAACGACCAACCCACAACCCGATCCGCCCCACACCAAACCCGATCCTCAGGACCAGCGGTATGCGGGGCCAGGCCATGCCTGGCAGACTGCCAGCCCCCACACAGGAGGCCGGCCACGTCTCTGAAACAACAACCAACGGTTGTTCTTTCAGGACCCAACAGGGTGCTTACATTCTTCCTCAGCCGCACCAGGGACTTCGTTCCCACCACCCAAGAGTGGCTGTACTAGAAGGAACCCGGCCGTTGCCGAGGGAAAACTTGCCAGTGTCTCCGCCATTCGAGCACCCCGACCCAACATTCGTAGGTCGCGGGCTCCTTACCGACTTTCGTCGGAAGGTGCTCCTTAGAAAGGAGGTGATCCAGCCGCACCTTCCGGTACGGCTACCTTGTTACGACTTCGTCCCAATCGCCAGCCCCACCTTCGACGGCTCCCTCCACAAGGGTTGGGCCACCGGCTTCGGGTGTTGCCGACTTTCGTGACGTGACGGGCGGTGTGTACAAGGCCCGGGAACGTATTCACCGCAGCGTTGCTGATCTGCGATTACTAGCGACTCCGACTTCACGGGGTCGAGTTGCAGACCCCGATCCGAACTGAGACCGGCTTTTTGGGATTCGCTCCACCTCACGGTATCGCAGCCCATTGTACCGGCCATTGTAGCATGCGTGAAGCCCTGGACATAAGGGGCATGATGACTTGACGTCATCCCCACCTTCCTCCGAGTTGACCCCGGCAGTCTTCGATGAGTCCCCGCCATAACGCGCTGGCAACATCGAACGAGGGTTGCGCTCGTTGCGGGACTTAACCCAACATCTCACGACACGAGCTGACGACAGCCATGCACCACCTGTGACCGCCCCCGAAGGACCCCCCATCTCTGGAGGTTTTGCGGCCATGTCAAACCCAGGTAAGGTTCTTCGCGTTGCATCGAATTAATCCGCATGCTCCGCCGCTTGTGCGGGCCCCCGTCAATTCCTTTGAGTTTTAGCCTTGCGGCCGTACTCCCCAGGCGGGGCGCTTAATGCGTTAGCTGCGGCACAGGGAACCGGAGAGGCCCCCCACACCTAGCGCCCAACGTTTACAGCGTGGACTACCAGGGTATCTAATCCTGTTCGCTCCCCACGCTTTCGCTCCTCAGCGTCAGTATCGGCCCAGAGACCCGCCTTCGCCACCGGTGTTCCTCCTGATATCTGCGCATTTCACCGCTACACCAGGAATTCCAGTCTCCCCTACCGAACTCTAGCCTGCCCGTATCGACCGCAGGCTTGGGGTTGAGCCCCAAGTTTTCACGGTCGACGCGACAAGCCGCCTACGAGCTCTTTACGCCCAATAAATCCGGACAACGCTCGCACCCTACGTCTTACCGCGGCTGCTGGCACGTAGTTGGCCGGTGCTTCTTCTGCAGGTACCGTCACTCTCGCTTCGTCCCTGCTGAAAGAGGTTTACAACCCGAAGGCCGTCATCCCTCACGCGGCGTCGCTGCATCAGGCTTCCGCCCATTGTGCAATATTCCCCACTGCTGCCTCCCGTAGGAGTCTGGGCCGTGTCTCAGTCCCAGTGTGGCCGGTCGCCCTCTCAGGCCGGCTACCCGTCGTCGCCTTGGTAGGCCATCACCCCACCAACAAGCTGATAGGCCGCGAGCCCATCCCAAGCCGAAAAACTTTCCACCACCAGCCATGCGGCCAGCAGTCCTATTCGGTATTAGCCCCCGTTTCCGAGGGTTATCCCAAAGCTTGGGGCAGGTTGCTCACGTGTTACTCACCCGTTCGCCGCTCGAGTACCCCGAAGGGCCTTTCCGCTCGACTTGCATGTGTTAAGCACGCCGCCAGCGTTCGTCCTGAGCCAGGATCAAACTCTCCAACAAAAAATTAGTTGAACAGCTATCCCGACAACAAACAAATTGTTGCCAAAGGAATCCCAACCAGCCAAACCAAAAGGCCTGACCAGTCCGGGGTATAAATCATAATTGGCACTGGCTTTACAAGCACCCTGTTGAGTTCTCAAAGAACAACCACACACCAGCCGCAAGCCCCAC
>NZ_JAGPXZ010000418.1:0-5390 GCF_018070305.1 Micromonospora sp. M51
GGGTCGCACAGCTTGCGCCACACGTCCAGCGTCTTGAAGATCCACTCGTTGCGGTTCCACGCAACGGGGTTCTGGATGCCGGAGGGCCACGCCGAGGCGGGCTCCAACCACAGGTCGGCCAGGCGCAGCGCCTCCTCGACCGCGTTGCGTTCGTACATCGACACCGCCGGGTCACCGGCGGCCGCGAGCTGGCTGGCCGCAACCTGCCGGGCCAGGTCCCAGTTGACCGGCCCGCTGCCCGGCGCGGAGAGCAGGTGCTGCAACTGCGACATGAACTGCTGCATCTGCGCGGGATCGTTGGGGTCTGGTGGCTGCCCACCCGGGAGCGCGAAACCGAACGGAATATCAGGCACGACATCTACGGTACGCGGACCGCGCCCCAGGTCGCCGTCGCTGGCGTTGCGCTGAGGGCGAAGTCGCGCGGCGCATCCGCCGGGTGACCCGTGCCCGGTCGGTACGCTCTGCGGCATGAGACGTCGTGGCCTGACGGTCCTGCTCGGTGCCCTGTTCACCGCCCTGCTGAGCATCGGGGTGCTCCGGGTGCCGATTCCGTACGTGGTGCTGGGCCCGGGTCCGACCGTCAACACCCTCGGGACGGCCGACGGTAAGGAGGTCATCCAGGTCTCGGGTCGGGAGACCTCGACCTCGGCCGGCCAGTTGCGGCTGACCACGGTGGGGGTGCAGCCCACTGTGCGGTTGCGGGGGGCGATCGCTGGCTGGTTCTCCGACGACGAGGCGGTGGTGCCGCGCGAGCTGGTCTACCCGCCGGGGGAGTCGACGGAGCAGGTCGAGCAGCGCAACGCCGAGGACTTCAAGGCGTCACAGACCAGCGCGGAGACCGCCGCGCTGCGGAAGTTGGGCTTTCCGGTGCAGGTGGTGATCAAGACGGTGGCCGGGGACGGCCCGGCGGCCGGGGCGTTGAAGGCGGGCGACCTGATCACCTCGGTCGACGGCCAGCCGGTGCCGGTGGCCGCGAAGGTCACCGAGCTGGTCCGGGCGAAGCCGGCGGGCACGGCGTTGACCATCGGCTACACCCGTGACGGGGTGCCGGCCACCGCGACGGTGACCAGTCAGGAGCAGGACGGCCGACCGCGGATCGGTGTGGAGATCGATCAGCAGCAGCCGCATCCGTTCACGCTCGGCATCGACCTGGGCGACATCGGTGGGCCGAGCGCCGGTCTGATGTTCGCCCTGGGGATCGTGGACAAGCTGACGCCGGCCGACCTGACCGGCGGTCAGGTCATCGCGGGCACCGGCACCATCGACGACGAGGGCGCCGTCGGCCCGATCGGCGGTATCGCCCAGAAGCTGGTCGGCGCCAAGCGCGCCGGGGCCAAGGTCTTCCTGGTGCCGGCGGACAACTGTGCCGAGGCGGTCCGCAATCCGCAGCCCGATCTGCCGCTGTTGCGGGTGGGCTCGTTGGACGAGGCGATGACCGCTCTGGAGACGTTGCGAGCGGGTGGTCAGCCGACGCGTTGCTGACGGGTGTGACCGTGCCCCGACACGCTCAGGAACACCCCGTACTCTGGGTGCCTGGTCGGAGCCGATCATATCGAGCGTGCGGAGCCAACAGTGGTCATGCGTAGCAGCAGCCCCCTTCCGAGGATGAGCCGGCGCGGGCGCGTCACGATCGCCGTCCTGGTCGGGGTGTTCGTGCTCTTCACCCTGCTCGGCTGGGGTGTGCAGGCGTGGACCGACTGGCTCTGGTTCGACGAGGTCAACTACACCCAGGTCTTCACCGGCGTCCTGCTCACCCGGCTGGTGCTGTTCCTCGCCATCGGCCTCGGCATGGCGGTGATCGTCGGCGGCAACCTGTGGCTGGCCTACCGGCTGCGCCCGCGACTGCGCCCGCACTCGGTGGAGCAGGCGACCCTGGAGCGCTACCGGATGGTGCTCACGCCGCGGCTGGGCACCTGGATCTCGCTGACCGCCGCGGTGGTCGGGCTCTTCGCCGGCCTCTCGGCGCAGAACCGGTGGAACCAGTGGCTGCTCTTCCGCAACGGCGGTGACTTCGGCGTCAAGGACCCGGAGTTCGGGGTCGACATCGGCTTCTACGTGTTCCAACTGCCGTTCTGGCGGTACCTGCTCGGGGTCGCCTTCACCGCTGTGGTGCTGGCCGTGATCGGCGCGCTGGCGGTGCACTACCTCTTCGGCGGTGTCCGCCTGCAGGGCGTCGGTGACCGGATGAGCAACGCGGCCCGCGCCCACCTGAGTTCCCTGGTCGCGGTGTTCGTGCTGTTGAAGGCCGTCGCGTACGTGCTGGACCGGCGGGCGATGCTGCTGGAGTACAACGAGGGCGCCAAGTTGTACGGCGCCGGCTACGCCGACGTCAACGCGCTGCTGCCGGCGAAGGAGATCCTCGCCTACATCTCGATCGTGGTGGCGATCGCGATCATCGTGTTCTCCAACGCCTGGATGCGGAACCTGGTCTGGCCGGGCATCTCGTTGGCGCTGCTCGGCGTGTCCGCGGTGGCCATCGGCGGCATCTACCCCTGGGCGGTGCAGACCTTCGAGGTCAAGCCGAGCGCCAAGGACAAGGAAGCGCCGTACATCCAGCGCAGCATCGACGCGACGCGGGCGGCGTTCGGGTTGGCGGCCACCGAGACGACCCCGTACGCGGCGAACAACCTCACCCCACCGGGGAACCTGGCCACCGACACCTCGGTGGTGTCGAACGTGCGGCTGCTCGACCCGCAGCTGGTCAGCGAGACGTACACCCAGCTCCAGCAGGTGCGTGGCTTCTACGACTTCGGTCCGAAGCTGGACATCGACCGGTACGGGGTGAACGGGAATGTCTCCGATTACGTGGTCGGCGTCCGGGAGATCAACTATGGCGAGCTGACCGACCAGCAGAACACCTGGATCAACCGGCACACCGTCTACACCCACGGGTACGGGCTGGTGGCCGCACCGGCCAACCAGGTGGTCTGCGGTGGTCAGCCGTTCTTCGTCTCCGGCTTCCTGGGCGAGAAGACCCAGGAGGCGTGTTCCTCGCAGACCGAGCAGATCCCGGCCAAGCAGCCGCGCATCTACTACGGCGAGCGGATGGAGGCCGACGACTACGCCATCGTCGGGCAGTCCGACCCGAACAAGAAGGCCGAGTTCGACCGGCCGGTCGGTGAGGGCGGCGGCGAGTCCTACACCTACACCGGTGAGGGCGGCGTGGAGATCGGCTCCTTCACCCGGCGACTGCTGTACGCCATCAAGGAGCAGGAGTCGAACTTCCTGCTCTCGGAGGCGGTCAACAAGGACTCCAAGCTGCTGTACGTGCGTAACCCGCGCGACCGGGTGGAGAAGGTCGCGCCGTTCCTCACCCTGGACGGCGACCCGTACCCGGCGGTGGTCGACGGTCGGGTGCAGTGGATCGTCGACGGCTACACCACGGCGGCCTCCTACCCGTACGCGGAGAAGGTCAACCTCCAGACCGAGACCACCGACGAGTTGACCAACCGGGGCACCTTCCAGCTGGCCCGGGAGGACGTCAACTACATGCGTAACTCGGTGAAGGCCACTGTCGACGCGTACGACGGCACGGTGAAGCTCTACGAGTACGACGACACCGACCCGGTGCTGAAGGCGTGGAACAAGGCGTTCGGCGGTGACCTGGTGCTGCCGAAGGCGGAGATCCCGGTCGAGCTGAGTGAGCATCTGCGCTACCCGGCGGACATGTTCAAGGTGCAGCGCAACCTGCTCACCAAGTTCCACGTGACCAACCCGGGTGACTTCTACTCCGCACAGGACTTCTGGCAGGTGCCCAACGTGCCGGATGCCCCGGACAGCGGTCAGAAGCAGCCGCCGTACTACCTCTTCACCCAGTTCCCGGGGCAGGAGAGCCCCCGGTTCCAGCTCACCTCCGCGGTCACCCCGAACGGCCGGCAGAACCTCGCCGCGCTGATCTCCGGGTCGTACGTCGACGGGCAGCCCCGGTTGGAGGTGCTGGAGTTGCCGGATCAGACCCGGATCTCCGGCCCGGTGCAGGTGCACCAGCAGATGACGAACAACGCGAACATCCGTCAGCAACTGAACCTGCTCTCCAGCAATCAGGCGCAGGTGCAGTACGGCAACCTGCTCTCGCTGCCCTTCGCCGACGGGATGCTCTACGTCGAGCCGGTCTACGTGAAGAGCAACCAGCAGGACGCGTACCCGCTGTTGCAGAAGGTGCTGCTCTCGTACGGTGACGGCGGCTCGTTCGTGGCGCTCGCCGACAACATCAACGACGGCATCAAGCAGTTGGTCGAGCAGGGTAAGAAGGCCGGGCAGGGCACGTCGCCGCCGCCGACGACCGGGGGCAACCCGACGACACCGACCCCGACGCCGACTCCTTCGGGGACGGCGGCGCCGACGCCGACCCCGAGCGCCGGCACCCCACCGCCGGCCGGTGACCTGGCCGCCGCCGCGGACCGGGTGCAGACCGCGATCACCGAGGTCCGGGCCGCGCAGGCGTCGGGCGACTTCGAGCGGTACGGGCGGGCGCTGAAGGCCCTCGACGAGGCGCTCACCGCGTTCCAGCAGGCACAGCAGGCAGCTGGTGGGTCTGGTGCCAGCCCGAGTGCCGGCGGCTGACCCGGCACGCCCGCACGTACGTCTCGGAGCCCTCGTCGTCGGACCGCACCGGTCCGGACGGCGAGGGCTCCGCCGCGTCCGGAGCCGTGCCCGCCTGTCACCTCGCTGACAGGCGCGGACGTGCCGCAACCTGCGGCACCGGCCCGTCGTCCTCATTTGCAACGGGGTGGATGAGGGGGAGCAGTGGTGAGAGATGCGCAGAGCTTCGATGACTTCTACCGCAGCACCGCACGGCGGATGATGCGGTACGGCTATGCGGTGATCGGCGATCACACCGAGGCGCAGGACCTGGTGCAGGAGGCCTACGCCCGGGCCTGGCGGCAGTGGGGGCGGCTGTCGTCGCATCCGGCGCCGGAGGCGTGGCTGCGACTGGTGGTGTCCCGGCTGGCGACCGATCGCTGGCGGCGGCTGCGCAGTCTGCGGGGCGCGTTGCGGTTGGCCGGGCCACCGCCGACGGTGTCGCCGCCCAACGAGGACAGCGTGCTGCTGGTCCAGGCGCTGCGTCAGGTGCCGGCGACCCACCGGAGGGCGTTGGCGCTGCACTACCTGTTCGACATGCCGGTCGAGGAGATCGCCCACGAGATCGACGTGCCCGTCGGCACGGTGAAGTCGTGGCTGTCCCGCGGCCGGGCCCGGCTCGCCGCGTTGTTGCCCGATCTGGCTGTCGTGGAATTGGAGGCCACCGATGTCGCGTGAACTGTCCGAGCTGTACCGGTCCCTCGCCGCCGACGCTGACGCCGCCGATCTGGGCGTTCCCGAGGTGCTGCGGCACCACACGGACCGTCGGGCCCGGTTCCGTGCGGCCGGGGGAACGCTGGCCGTGGCGC
>NZ_JAGPXZ010000419.1:0-5376 GCF_018070305.1 Micromonospora sp. M51
GTCGACCTGGAGCTGCGCAGTGAGCTGGCCGGCCGCTGGCGGATGGCCTCGATGAGCATCATCTTCGCCGCCGTACCGGCGGTCATCTACCTCGCCGCCGGACTGCCCGGCACCGCCGGGACGCTGAGCATCGGCACCCTGGTCGCCTTCACGGCCCTGCAGGGCGGCCTGTTCCGCCCGCTGATGGGCCTGCTCAACGTGGGCGTCTCGCTCACCGCGTCGCTGGCGCTGTTCGCCCGGATCTTCGAATACCTGGACCTGCCGGTCGACGTGGCCGACCCCGCCGACCCGGTCCGCCTCGACCCCGCCCGGGTGCGCGGTCACCTGCGCCTGGAAGACGTCACCTTCGGCTACCCGGGCAGCGACACCGCCGCCCTCGCCGGGATCACCCTGGACGTGCCCGCCGGCACCAGCCTCGCCCTGGTCGGCGAGACCGGCTCCGGCAAGAGCACCCTCGCCGGGCTGGTCAGCCGGCTGCACGACCCGACCGCCGGCCGGATCACCATCGACGGCGTCGACCTACGCGACCTGCGCCTGGCCGATCTGGCCGCGATCGTCGGCGTGGTCAGCCAGGAGACGTACCTGCTGCACACCACAGTGCGGGAGAACCTGCGCTACGCCCGGCCGGACGCCACCGACGCCGAAATCGAGGACGCCGCCCGCGCCGCCCAGATCCACGACCTGATCGCCGGGTTGCCCGACGGGTACGACACCATGGTCGGCTCGCGCGGGCACCGGTTCTCCGGCGGCGAGAAGCAGCGCCTGGCCATCGCCCGTACGCTGCTGCGTGACCCGCGCATCCTGGTCCTCGACGAGGCCACCAGCGCGCTGGACACCGAGACCGAACGCGCCGTGCAGCGGGCGTTCGACGTGCTCGCCCAGGGCCGCACCACGATCACCATCGCGCACCGGCTCTCCACGATCCGCGACGCCGACCAGATCGCGGTGCTCGACCACGGCCGGATCGTCGAGGCCGGCACCCACGACAGCCTGCTGGACCGCAACGGCCGCTACGCCACCCTGGCGGCCTGACACCTGCCGGCCAGGCCCCGGCTCACAACAATCTCAAAACGTTCTTAGAACTGTCTCGTTATGGCGCGGTCAGGTGCCGGTAGACGGTGGCCCGCGAGACACCCAGCGCGGTGGCGATGGCGTCCACCGAATGGGTGCCCGCCTCGTGCATCCGCCGGGCCGCCTCGACCTGCTCCCGACCCAGCGCCGGAGGTCGTCCCGGCCGCCGCCGACGGGCAGCCGTCCCGCCGCCCGGCGCCGCGTCCGGCCGGCTCGCGGGGGCCAGAGCCGCGGCCGCCGGGTCCGCAGGGCGCACGGCCACGCCCGCCGCGTCGGCGTCCGGCGGATAAGCGGCGTCCGCGGCCGCTGTGGTCAGCAGGCGGCGTACGCCGTCGAGCATGTCGGCGCGCAGCACCTCGTCAGACACGTCGGTGAAGAAGACGATCGGATCGCTGCAGGCTGCCACCGCCTGCACCGCCCGGACCCGCTCCCGACGCCCGGCGTCCGGCCCCGCGATGAGGTCGTTGGCCCGCATCGCGATCACCATCAGCCGGTGGTACGTGTCGCCCCGGCCGACCAGCGCGATGTCGTGGAAGAGCATGCCGAGTGGCCGGCGGTGGGCGAGCATGACGTCCACCCAGCCCTCCAGCACCGTCCACCGGGCCTGGTCGGTCGGCTGTCCCTGGGCGGCGTCGAGCAGCCTCTCCAGGTCGGCCAGCAGCGGCTCGATCAGGGCGGCGAGCAGATGCTCCTTGGCCGGAAAGTGGTACAGGATCGCGGTCTTGGTCAGCCGCAGCCGCTCGCCGATCTGACGCAGCGAGGTGCGCTGGTAGCCGTGTTCGGCGAACAGGTCGAGCGCGGCGCGCAGGATCCGGGTGCGGGTGTCGTCCGCGGGATCGGCGGTCATGCCGGCCAGCCTAGCGACGTCCTGACCGGTGGGCACGATCACCGTTGATTCCACTGACCAACGGTCAGTACAGTGAGGGTGGTCGACGAAGCAGCCAACAGCAGGAGGGGCCATGCCCGTCATCTCCATCGGCAACCTGGTCAAGACGTTCGGCGCCATCCGGGCGCTCGACGGGCTGGACCTGCACGTCGAGCGGGGGGAGGTGCACGGCTTCCTCGGCCCCAACGGCTCGGGAAAGTCCACCACCATCCGCATCCTGCTCGGGCTGCTCCGCCGCGACTCCGGCGACGCCCAGGTGCTCGGCGCCGACCCGTGGCGCGACGCGGTCCGCCTGCACCGCCGGCTGGCGTACGTGCCGGGAGACGTCAACCTCTGGCCCAACCTCACCGGCGGGGAAGCCATCGACCTGCTCGGTCAGCTGCGCGGCGGCCTCGACCGGCGCCGCCGCGACGAGTTGCTGCACCGCTTCGACCTGGACCCGACCCGCCGCTGCCGCACCTACTCCAAGGGCAACCGGCAGAAGGTCGCCATCGTCGCCGCCTTCTCCTCCCCGGTGGAGCTGTACGTGCTCGACGAACCGACCTCCGGTCTCGACCCCCTGATGGAGGCGGTGTTCCAGGACGAGGTCCGGCGGGTCAAGCAGGCCGGCGCCACCGTGCTGCTCTCCAGTCACGTGCTCGCCGAGGTCGAGGCGCTCTGCGACCGGGTCAGCATCATCCGCGAGGGCCGCACCGTCGAATCCGGCACCCTCACCGAGCTGCGCCACCTCACCCGCACGGCGGTGACCGTCGAGACCGCCCGCCCGGTCACCGGCCTGGACGCGCTCCCCGGCGTGCACGACGTGCACGAGGTCGACGGCCGCACCCACCTGGAAGTGGAGCCCGCCCACCTCGACGAACTCCTCGGGCACCTCATCGGCTTCGGCGTCCGCGCGCTGACCAGCACGCCACCCACCCTGGAACAGCTCTTCCTGCGCCACTACGGCGACGACCCCGCCGCGGCTGCGGCGTCGGCCGATGGTCCCGCCGACCGTGCCGGGTCGGCTGGTGCTCCTGGCACGGGTGCTGGGCCGGCCCACGGTCCTGCCGCGGGTGCTGCTCCGGCCGGCGAGGGCTCGCACGCCGACACGCAGGCCGACGTACCGCAGGCGGGTGCCCGGTGAGCGCCCTCACCGGCACGACGAGGCTGGCCCGGCTCGTCCTGCGTCGCGACCGGATCCGCCTGGCCATCTGGATCCTCGGCACGCCCCTGCTCGGCTACGCCCTCGCCGGCAGCGTCGCCGGCATCTACCCGGACCAGGACGCCCGGCTGGGCTACGCCACCACGTCGGCGTCCAGCCTGGTTGCCCGCGCCTTCAACGGCCCCATCCACGGCACCGACCTCGGTGCGGTGGTGGTCGCCGAGACGTACGTGACGCTGGCCCTGATCGTCGCGCTGCTGAGCACCTTCGCGGTGACCCGGCACACCCGCCAGAACGAGGAGACCGGCCGCGCCGAACTGCTCGGCGCCAACGTGGTCGGCCGGTACGCGCCGCTGACCGCCGCGCTGCTCGTCATCGTCGCGGCGAACACAGTGGCCGCCGCCCTGCTCGCGGTCGCCCTGGTCGGCGCCGGTCTGCCGGTCGCCGGTGCCGTCGCGGCAGCGGCAGCGATCGGCGGTGTCGGTGTCGCCTTCACCGCGATCGCCGCGGTCACCGCCCAGCTCTCCGTCACCGCGCGCGGCGCCAACGCGCTCGCCGCCGCCACCGTCGGGCTCTCCTTCGTGCTGCGCGCCGCCGGCGACGTGCTCGGCGAGCAGAGCGCCGACGGCACCCGGGTCCGCAGCGCCTGGCCGTCGTGGATCTCCCCGCTCGGCTGGGGCAACCAGGTCCGCGCCTTCGACGGCGAACGCTGGTGGGTGCTCGCCCTGCCCGTCGCGCTGCTGCTCGCCGGGGTGGCGCTGGCGTACGCCCTCGCCGAGCGACGCGACCAGGGCGCCGGGCTGTTCGCCCCCCGACGCGGCCCGGCGACCGGCGCGCCACTGCTGCTCAGCCCCACCGGGCTGGCCTGGCGGACGCACCGCGGAACACTACTCGGCTGGGCCGTCGGGGTGGCCGCGCTCGGCCTGCCCATGGGTGTCGCCGCCGATGAGTTCAACGACATGATCGACGCGAACCCGGCCGCCGCCGAAGCGATAAACGCGATGGGCGGCGGGGACGACCTGATCAAGGCGTACCTGACCGCGATGCTCGGCCTCTTCGCGCTGACCATCGGCGCGTACGTCGTGCAGGCCCTGCTCCGGGTCCGCGGCGACGAGGCCGACGGGGTGTTGGAGGCCGCCCTCGCGACGGCGGTCAGCCGCACCCGCTGGCTCGGCACCCAGGTGCTCGCCGCGACGCTCGGCGCGGTCGCCCTGCTGCTGCTCGCCGGCGTGACCACCGGCCTCGGCTACGGCATCGTCATCGGCGACCCGCTCGGGCAGGCCGTCGAGCTGGGCGGCGCCGCGCTGCTGCGCCTGCCCGCCCTGCTCGTGGTCGCCGGGGTGGTGACAGCGCTCTTCGGGCTGCTGCCCCGCTGGTCGGTGGTGCTGTCCTGGACGGCGCTGCTGGTCTTCCTGCTGCTCGGGCAGCTCGGCGCGGTGCTGGAGCTGCCGCAGGCCGCGCTCAACGTCTCGCCGTACACCCATGTGCCGGCCGTGCCCGCCGTCCACCCGGCGGCGCTTCCCCTGGTGGTGCTGGCGGCGGTGGCCGCGGCCCTGCTCGCCGTCGGCGTGGCCGCCTTCCGCCACCGCGACGTCCCGTCCTGAGCCGGCGTTTCGTGATCGTTGGCAGCTGAGCGACTCGACACGCCGACGCCAGCCCTCGTCAACTGCCATCGATCACCTGACGTAGCACACCGGGGCCGTGGTGGGGCGTTGTGCACAGGGTGGCGGCTGTCCACAGAGGGCCTGCTGGTGTGGTTACGGAGGGCTGGGTGGGGCTTCACGGTTCTGTGCGTGAACCTGGTGCTTCGGGAACTCGTCGAACGTGGCGCGGGGCTGGTGACATTCGGGGCGGCCGGGCAGGTGGTGCCGTCGTGGACGCTTCGGCAGGCTTGCCGCAACGGCGAATTGGTCCGGGTGCTGCCCGAGGTGTTCGTGGCGGCCCACCTCGTCGGTGGGCGACCCGGTGCCCCGGTCCTGAGTCGACTCGACAGTGCCCTGAGTCTGCGGGCTGCTCTCGCCTGGGCTGGCGGAAACGGCGCGCTCAGTCATCTCAGTGCGCTCGCCGTGTGGGGGTTGCACCCGCAGGCGTCGGTGACCTCGTGCACCTGAGCGCACCAGCGAGCAGCGGTCTGCGCAGTCGGCCTGGAGTGATCGTCCACCGTCGCCGGAGCCTCACCATCGAGCCGCCGCAGGTGGTCGTCCGGCGAGGGCTGAGGGTCACCCGCCTCGAACAGTCGCTCGTCGACTCCTGGCCGACGTTGCCGCCCGCCGACCGG
>NZ_JAGPXZ010000042.1:0-16152 GCF_018070305.1 Micromonospora sp. M51
CCGTGACGATCCCGGAGAGCAGGCTGATCCGCGGCGATGCCGGAGCGGAACCGATCACCAGGTCAGCGCCGTCGATCATCGCTTCGGTGTCGATCAGGTCTCGGCAACTCTCGGTGAGACGCCGAACGACTGTGGTGACGATGCCGACCACCACCAGGGACACGACCAGCACGATGGCGCCGAGCAGCTCGTTGCGTTGTGTCGCCACGACGACGAGCACCAGCGCCGGGACGAGGACGACCAGGTACCAGCCGACGAACAGCACGGCCCGGCGTCGGTCCAGCCACCGGTTGAGCCGGGCACGCTCGGGCTGGTCCGGAAAGCGCCGCAGGGGAACCCCGTCGGCCGGCGGGACCAGTTGTCGGCTCAGCTGCTGGAAGCGCTCACCCGCCAGCACCGCCAGGTCCCGCGTGAACTCGTCCTCGTCGTAGGCCACCTCAGCGAGTTCGAACAGCTCGATGGCCGGCCGGCCGTCCACCGGGCTCTTCTCGGGCAGCGGGACGCCCAGGCTCACCCCGGCCGCCGGCACCAGGAGCAGGCGCGGGCCCCGCAGCAGGTGCCGGCCGGCGGTCGCGGGTGGGTCGGCGAGCACGACCGCGTCGACCTCGTCCCACCGCAACTGGCGGTTGAGCTTCGATGTCCGCACCGACAAGCCTTGCGGATCGACATCGACGCGGAACGGCAACACGGCGTCCCGCACCAGCCGGCCACCTGTCGCCAGGCCGAACGCCACGGCCGCCGCGCTCAGGAACAGGCCGACCCAGGCGACGTCCAGCATCGCGTACGCGATCCCGACAGCGCCGGTGAGCAACAGCATCCCGAACAGCAGGAGGACGAGACGGTCGAAGTACGGCTGCCGTACCTTCACCAGCTCATCGTTGAGCACGAGGTCAAGCCCTCGCCACGAACGGCGAGGTGAGCTCAGGCCCAGTTGAGGCGGTGGCGCAGGAGCGAACGTTCGGCCGGGTTGGTGGCCAGGGCGAGGGCGCGTTCGTCGGCAGTGCGTGCCTGGGTGGTGTCGCCGAGGTCGCGGAGCAGTTCGGCTCGGGTGGCGTGGAACAGGTGGTAGTCGTTCAGTTCACCGGCCAGGGCGTCGACTTCGGTGAGCGCGATTGACGGCCCGCTGACGTAGCGCAGGGCGATAGCCCGGTGCAGCCGAGTGACAGGTGATGGTGCCAGGCGCAGCAGCATGTCGTAGAGCACCGCGATCTGGGTCCAGTCGGTCTCCTCCCACCGGCCGGCCTCCGCGTGGCAGGCGACGATGGCCGCTTGAAGCTGGTACGGGCCCGGTCTTTTCCGCGCTGCTGCCTGGGCCACCAGCCGGCCAGCGGCGGCGATCGACCGGTGGTCCCAGAGAGCTCGGTCTTGGTGCTGAAGCTGGACGATCTCGTTGTCCCGGTCGAAGCGGGCGCTGGCCCGGGCCCGGTGCAGCCGGATGAGCGCGAGCAGACCCGCGACCTCTGGTTCGGTGGGCATGAGCTGATGCAGCAGGGCTGCGAGGAACTCGGCGTCGTCAGCCAGGTCGCGGGATTGGGCCCGGTCGCCGCCAGTGGACAGGTACCCCTCGTTGAAGAGCAGATAGATCACCGCGAGGACCTCGATGAGCCGTGAGCCGAGATCGTCTTCCGACGGGATCCGGTACGGGATGGCCGCGTCGCTGATCTTCCGTTTGGCGCGGGTGATGCGCTGCCCTACGGTGCTCTCCGGAACGAGGAACGCTCGGGCGATCTGCGCGGTGCTCAGACCGCACACCACCCGAAGGGTGAGGGCGACCTGGGCGGCCCGAGGCAACGCCGGATGGCAGCAGGTGAAGATCAACCGAAGTCGGTCGTCCGGTGGTGGCTCGACCGGCCACGCCACCAGCGCGAGCTTGCGTCGGTGACGCTGGTCGCGGCGGATCTGGTCCAGACCACGGCGGCGGGCCACGGTGTACATCCAGGCAGCTGGCCGCTCAGGAATGCCCTCGACCGGCCAATGGGTCAGCGCGGCCTCGATGGCGTCCTGGACGAGGTCCTCCGCGGCGCTGAAATCACCGACCAGATGCACCAGGGACGCGGCGAGCTGGCCCGCGTGATCGCGGACCACGCGGGACAGTTCGGCGTGTGTCGGTTTGCTCATCCGGCGATGGGACGGATCTCCACCACCGGGCAGGCCGGCCAGGACCTGGCGATCCGCAGCGCCTCGTCAAGGTCGGCCACCTCGATTTCGGCGTAGCCACTGATGATCTCTTTGCCTTCCACGAACGGACCATCGCAAACCAGCGGCTCGCCTCGGTCCAGCCGCAGCGTGGTGGCGGTGTCCGGCGGCATCAGGTAGGCGTGATGAGTGATGGTGTCGTGGTGGTCGGCGAACCACTGCTGCACGCTGGCGTAGGCCCGGTTGCGCTCGGGTTCGTCCATGGCGGCCAGGTCGGCGGCGAACTGTGGTGTGTCGACGAACATCAGCACGTACTTCATCGTTCCTCCAGCAGCGGTCTACGGGACGAGGCGGGTGAAGCGCCTCCACCAACCAGACGACCAGCGAGGGCCCCCATCCGACAACCAGCCGAACCTGTTCCCGGGTACCTGTCAACGACCGGGCGCGGCACTGCGGTGACCACACCCCGTTCCGGCGGCGGTCGACCTCCGGCGTCAGGAACGCTGCGAGAGCTAATCCTGGGCTTCCGCACTCGTGCCCGGCGTAGCATCCGGCGGTGATTTCGGAATCCTTCGATACCCGTGGCGGGCTCACCTACGTGGACCGCCTCGACTTCACCCGGGGCAACCCCCTCAGAGCCGTCCGTCGAATGGCCTGGCCGACGGTGAAGCTGCACGCCGATGACAGCACGCTGACCTTCACCTCGCGTACCGGATCAGACACCCTGGAACACTTCTGGGTGACCGCGCTGGCGCACCGCCCGTTCCACGGGCGGTTCCCGCTGCCGGCGACGGCTGTCTCCTTCGAGGTCGAGGGGCGCGACCAGGTCCTGCTGTTCTGGACTCCGCGCGCGGGCGCGGTCCTACGGGCACTCGGAAAGCTGGGCTGGGACGCCGAAGACGCCGGTCCCTAGACCTCGTACGTGTCGAGCTGCTAACCGGGCGGGAAAGAGAGAAGGGACACCCTCCGACGCATGTTGACAGCCGTTTCGGGCGAGTGACAGCGTTGTCATCGACTCATTTCCTCCATATGAGACGAGGAGCACATCTTGCTCTATCGGCACTCACCGCACCGCCGTGCGACAGCAGCCGCCGCAGTCGGCATTCTCGTCACGGGGCTGGCGCTCGCCCCGTCCGCGCCGGCCCAGGCCAGCCGCGACAAGGCGAAAGACGGGGCCGTTCGGTCGGGCAACGCACGTTTCGAGGTGCTGTCCCCAACCCTGATCCGCACCGAGTACCAGAAGGACGGCAGGTTCACCGACGCCGCCACCTTCAACGCCATCGGGCGCGACGACTTCCCCCGTACGCGTTTCACCCAGCGCGTCGAGCACGGCTGGCTCACCATCGACACCGGCGCGATGACGCTGCGCTACCAGGTCGGTTCGGGGGCGTTCACCGCCGACAACCTCACCGTGCAGCTCAAGACCGGCAAGCAGCTCGTGCAGGGCCAGCCCTGGGCCGGCCACACCGCGCCGGCCTGCGCGTTCGGCGCGCTCTGCGAGGCCGAGTCGCTACAGCTGAACGGCCCCGGCGTGGCCACCGACCACCAGGGACACACCGGGCGCGGCTTCGCTGCCGGTTTCGCCTCGTCCGGCGACTCGGCCACCTTCGCGCTGGACGCACCGGAGGCCGGGACGAAGCAGCTCACCGTCCGCTACGCCAACAGCACCGGCGGCGACGGCCAGAACGTGGCCCGCACCCTCACCGTTCAGGTCGACGGCGACACCGGCCGCACGCTGACCCTGCCGCCCACCGCGAACTGGGACACCTGGGCCCTGGCCAGCGTGCCGGTCGACCTCACCGCGGGCCGTCACGAGATCAGCATCGTGCGGGGCCCCCACGACTCCGGCAATGTGAACATCGACAGCCTCGCGGTGGTCAACCCGGATGCGGCGTACCCGGCACCGGCCGCGCCCCAGCCGCAGTCGCTGCGGTTCGGCACCCTGGGCGAGGCCGAGACCGGCGCGCTGACCGGCGGCGCGAGGCCCGCGAACGACCACAACGGCGCTTCCGGTACGGGATTCCTGGCCGGCCTGGAAAGCACCACGTCCGCCGTCGCGCTCACCGTGACGGATGTTCCGGCCGCCGGCGACTACCAGTTGCAGATCCGCTACGCCAACGGCCAGGCCGGTGCCCAGCCGAGCCAGGCGCGCATCATGTCGGTCACCGCCGGGACGGCGGCACCGGTCACGGCGACTCTTGCGCCGACCAGCGGGTGGGACTACTGGAACACCGTTTCCGTGCCGGTCCACCTCGACCGCGGCACCACCACAGTGACCCTGGGCTGCCCCACCGACGCCAGCTGCAACGTCAACGTCGACACCGTCGCCGTGACGAGCAAGGACTCCCCGCTACTCGCCCCGCACGCGCCGCTCGGCGGCTACCGCCGCGGTCTGGACGGCGTGACCGGTGCCGCGCTCACCGCCCCGGGCCTGCTCTACCAGGACGGCTGGTACCTCCTCGACGACTCGGCCTCGGCCCTGCGCGACACCAAGCCCCGGCCCGCCCCCGAACAGGACGGCTACGTCTTCGCGTACGGGCAGGACTTCACCCGTGGTCTCAAGGACCTGTCGACCCTGACCGGGCCCACGAAGCTGCTGCCCCAGTGGGCGTACGGGGTGTGGTACTCCGAGTACTACGACCGCACCGCCACCGAGTTCCAGGACCTGGTGAACCGGGCCAAGGCCGAGGGTGTGCCGCTGGACGTGCTCGTCCTCGACACCGACGTCAAGGCCCCGGACAAGTGGAACGGCTGGAGCATCGACCCCACCCGCATCCCCGACCCGAAGGCGTTCTTCGCCTGGGCGAAGAAGCAGGGCCTGCACACCGGCATCAACATCCACCCGAGCATCCTCGGCTCGGACCCGAAGTTCGCGCAGGCGCAGGCCACCGCGAAGGGCAAGCTGCAACGCGTCGGCTGCAACGGCGGCCCCGACTGCTACGCGTTCGACTTCGGCGACCCGGACCAGCTCAAGGCATACATGCAGCTCCACGACGGGATGCTGCCGAAGGGCAGCAAGGGCCCCGACCTGTGGTGGCTGGACTGGTGCTGCGACAACACCAGGTCCTCGCTCGCCGGGGTGACCGGGGACGCCTGGATCAACCAGCAGTACGCCGACAAGACCGGCTTCGCCTTCTCCCGGGCGTACGGCTCGTTGCAGGCCGGCGGTTACGGCAGCCCGACCCCGGTGTCGACCGGACCGTGGGCCGACAAGCGCACCACGCTGCACTTCACCGGCGACACCACCTCCGACTGGTCGACCCTGCAGATGGAGGTCGGCTACACGCCGGGCGAGTCGGCAGCGACCGGGCTGGCCGCTGTCAGCCACGACATCGGCGGGCACACCGGCGGCCTGCAGGAGCCGGGCACCGAGCCGGGCAGCACCAAGCTGCCCGACGACCTCTACGCCCGGTGGGTCCAGTTCGGCACGTTCCAGCCGATCGACCGGCTGCACTCCAACCACAGCGACCGGCTGCCCTGGCAGTACGGTCCGGCGGCCAACGCATCGGCCAAGAAGTTCCTGAACCTGCGCAAGGAACTGCAGCCCTACACCTACGCCGCCGCCAAGGAGGCCACCCGCACGGGCACGCCCATCGTCCGCTCGATGTACCTGGCGTACCCGAATGAGCAGGCCGCGTACGCCACCGCCGGATCCCAGTACCTCTACGGCCCGGACTACCTGGTCGCACCGGTGACGACGCCCGGCACCACCGCCACCACGTCGGTGTGGTTCCCGCCGGGCAACAGCTGGACCGACATCTTCACCGGGAAGACCTACCGGGGCGGCACCACGCAGAACATCACCACCACCCTGGACACCATGCCGGTGTTCAAGAAGCACTGACGGCCGCCAGCCTTACCTGGCTGGCTTCCACGGATCCAGACATCGGCCGGGTGGGGCAACCCACCCGGCCGATGGCCGTCCAAGGGCGCTGTCATCTTCGACGCCGACCTCGTCGTCACCACCGTCCTCGACGGGTCGCGCCCCCGCCAATGACCGCTTGATCCACTCGGCTCGGCGGTAGCGGACTGTCGGATCGTCTCACCGTTTCGGTCGAGGCCAGCGCCACGCGGCCGCGTTGGCGGCCCAGCATGCGGAGCGCGGGGATCGTGACCAGGTTCAGCGCGAGCACGACGAGGAACGGCGTGCTGTGGTGGAGCGTGAACAGTGTGCCGAAGAGGATGGGGCCACCGATCTCGGCTGCCATGAACGAGTACTGCCACACGGCCAGGTAGTCGCCCCGTTCCGCCTCAGGTGCCATGTTGCTGACGATGGCGACCGATGTCGGAGCATGGAGGATCTCGGCGAGACTGAACGCGAGGACCGCCGCAGCGAGAGGAGCGACCGCGAACGGAAGCGCGGAGGATGCCGCGAACGCCAGCAGCGCGCAGCCCACAACCCATGCGACGGCCGCGGTCCGCAGCACGGCGAACGGTTCGCGGCGACCCCCTTGGCGGGCGCCGATGATGCCGAAGCCAGAGATGAGCAGCGCGTTCGCGACCAGCACGACGGAGCTGACCCATCCCGGGCCGTCCAGCGCCGTTTTCATGACCACCGGCACAGTCAGGCCCAGGAGGAGCGTCGAGATCGCGAAGACGACGTTTGTCGACAGCAGACCGAGAAAGCGCCCGTCACGCAGCACCGTCCCCTGCGCCTGCGATGCGCCGGGGACCCGTGCGCGCGCCCGCGACCGTGCAACAGGCAGCATGAGCAGGACGGATCCCGCCAGACAGCTGGCGGCGAGGAGGGCGAGCACGATATAGACCCGCGTGCCCGGAATCGTGAGCGCGGCGCCGGTGATGATCCCGCCTGCCGCAATCCCCGCGGTGCGGGCGATGTTCGCCAGTGCGAACCACCAGTGCTGCGGCCTGAGACCGTCCTGCGCATGATCAGCGAGAGCCGCGAAGATCGTCGACCAGAACAGCCGACCGCCGATCGACATGATCGCAGTGACGATGAAGACGCTCAACGGGTCTCGGGCGAAGGCATACCAGAGATAGGCGAGCGCCTGAATGCCTTGCGCAACAAGGACGAGGCGGCGTGCACCGTATCTGTCGGCCAACCGGCCGGCCACGGCGGGCACCAGCACGGACGTGAAACCCGCGAGCCCCACGAGAACGCCGAGCATGCTCAGGCGGATGTCGGTGAGCTCGACGAAGAACACCAGCGAGAGCGGTAGGAACAGTCCGCTTCCGATGGAAACGAACACAAGAGACGCAGTGAGCGACGCGTCAACAGCACGGCGCCCGGAGTGGACAGACATTGAAGACCTTCGCGGAAGAGGTGAACAGGGCAGCATCCATCGCCCGCGCGCCTCAAAGACCCGCGGGAGCTAGCCCTGTCTCACGTCCATCGCGAACTTCACGGCCATGACTGTACCCGCGCGCACGCCACTGAACGTCCGCGCTCGCAGCCTGCCTCACCCCATCGACAACGTGGTGGCCAGCAACACCCGCCGAGGGTGCAGGATGGTCCGCGCCAGCCCGGCGAGCTGGGTACGCAGATCGTCGTCGGCCTGTCCGCCGAGGTCGAAGGCGGCTGGCCAGGGCCGTGACGGCTGGGAGCAGGTCGTCCAGCGTCCCGCGGTCCGGCCGGCCGGCGGTCAGGGGGCGAGGGCTACGAAACTGAGGCCCGTGGTGTGCTCTGCCAGGTCGAGGGCGGCCGCCGGGTCGTCCAGGCCGACCGTGTGCATCTCGATCGCGGAGAGGTCCAGCAGTCCCGAACGGACCAGGTTCCACACTGTGGTCACGGTCTCGTCGTTGCTCATCCAGGAGCCGCGCACGGTGAGCCTGCGGTGCATCAGGTCGCCGTACGGGATGGTGAGGTTTTGGCGTACGCCGCCGATGAGCACAAGGGTGCCGCGCACCCGCAAGCTGTCGTAGGCGGCCATGGTCGCGTCCGCCGTTGGCGTAGCGCCGAGTGCGTCGAGGGCGACGTCGACCGGGCCGATACCCGCCGCATCCGTCGTACGGTCGCCGGTCAGCCGGTGGATGCGCACGCGGGGGTCGAGCTCGGCCAGCCGGTCGAGCGTCTCCTTGTTGCGGCCCACCGCCGTCACCGTCGCGGCGCCCTCGGCGAGTGCCATCAGCACCGCCGCGCCGCCGAGTTGACCTGTCGCACCGATCACCGCAACGTCGCGGCCGGTCAGCGGACCCGCCGAGTGCAGGCCCGTGGCGGCGATGCAGAGCCACGGCAGGAACGACAGACGGGCCGGGTCCGGGTAGTTCTCCGCACCGGGCAGCTTGACGAGCGTCTCCTTGGCGCAGAGCGCCGTCTCCGCGAAGACGCCGTCGTGCCAGACCGCACGCATGCGATCCGTACGCTCGCTGCCTGCCCCGGAACCACCAAGGCCGACCCAGCCCACAAGGATCTCGTCGCCGCCTCCCGCGTCGAGCAACGCCGTGTCCAGCACGACGTCGCCCGGGGCTACGTGGAACACGTCGGGCGCCACGTCAGTCACCCGGCCAACGCAGGAGGGACCCAGGATGAGCGGCACGGGCAGGCCGCCGCGGTTGCCGTTCACCACCATTTTTGTGTACGCCGGCAGATGCGCGGCGAGCACCTCCACGAGCACGCCACCGCCCTGGAGTGTCGGCGCGGCAACATCGGAAAGTCGTACGTCGTCGTCTTCTGAAGCAACAGTCCAAGCACGCATGAGGCAAGCCTGACGACTCGATAGGCTGGTATCCAGAGCCGCGTTATTCTGGTATCGGAGGTCCCAGGGTGAGCAAGGAGCTGGGCACGTTCCTGCGCAGCCGGCGCGAGCGGATAGCCCCATCGGATGCCGGTCTGCCGGTCACGCGGCGCCGCCGCACACCAGGGCTACGCCGGGAGGAACTGGCCCTGATCGCCGGCATCAGCGCCACCTGGCTTACCTATCTCGAGCAGGGCCGCGACGTACGCCCCTCCGGCCAGGTGCTCGACGCCCTGGCCCGGGCGCTGCGGTTGACCGATGCCGAGCAGGAACACCTGCACCGCCTCGCCGGTGCAGGAGTCGCGCCCGAGCAGGACGTCTCCGAGGAGGCGACACCCGAGATCGCCGGCGTTCCGGCGTTGCTCGGCGACAACCCCGCGTACGTCACCGGCATCTGCTACGACGTACTCGCGACCAACCACGCCGCAGCGGAGCTGTTCCAGGGCATGGGGCCGGGTGGCAACGTCGTACGCTGGGTATTCACCGAGCCCGCCGCCCGCCAGGTGCTGGTCGACTGGGAGCAGGAGGCGCGCAGCATCCTGGCCCGGCTGCGGGCGATCGCCGGACAGCATCCCGGTCACCCGCGGGTAACCCGGCTCGTGGCCGAACTCACCGAGATCAGCCCCGAGGTACGCCAGTGGTGGCCGCAGTACGACATCCAGTTCAGCCACGCGGGCCGCAAACGTCTCCGGCATCCCCGACTGGGCGTGATCGCCGTGTCGCACGCCGCGTTCCACGTCGCCGAGCGACCCGAACAGACGCTGGTGGTCTACCACCTGCCGGGCAGCACAGACCTCTCGTAGCGGCGGCGGCCACCGCCTCGTCTTGGGTCCACACGACCTTCGAGACTTGGCGGTGGCTGCCGCAACGTCTACGGACAAACGACACCGTGACCGCAGTTCACAACAGACCTCTTGCTCCAATGCTGAGCCGCCTCGCCTGTCCCTGTCCGGCTGTGACGCGAGGCGGTCATTGTCAGCCGAAGAGGGCGGCGGAGATGTCGGCGTAGAAGAGCGCCGGGTCGCGGGAGAGCGAGGCCTTGACCTTGGCGGTGGGGCTGTCGGCGATTACTTCGAGCTTGCCCGCCTCCAGGCCGTCCAGGGCCATGGCGACCACCTCGTGGGGTGGGAGTTTGGGGATGTCGTAGGCGGCCATCATGTCGGTGTCGGCTATCGCCAGGGCCAGCGCGGTGACCTGGGTTTTCTGGTCGGCCAGCTCAAGTCTGATGCCGTTGGTGAGAGACCATTCAGCGGCTTTGGAAGCGGCGTAGCCATTGCTGGCAGGGGCGAAGGTGTACCAGCTCAGCGCTGAGATGACGTTGAGAATGGCACCCCCGCCGAGCCGGGGAGCAAAGGCGCGGGTGACGTTGAGGGTGCCCCAGAAGTTGGTGTCGAACTCGCGGCGGATGTTTTCCGTGGAGGGGCCGAGCAGCGGCGCGTTCGTGGAGATGCCGGCGTTGTTGATGAGGATGTCAAGTTCGCCCACCTCGGCTGCCGCAGCCTCGATGGACGTCGGGTCGGTGATGTCCAGCTGAAGGGGCACCACGCCGGGGATGTCGATGCTCTCGGGCCGGCGGGCGGTGGCGTAGACGGTGGTGGCCCCGCGGGCGACCAGCGCCTCGGCGAAGGCCTTGCCGAGTCCACGGTTGGCACCTGTCACGAGGGCTTTCGTACCGTTGATCTGCATGCCCCCCACGCTAAAACCTCACGTTAACGTCAGAGGCAAATATGTGCGAGGTGGGTCACTGTACGGGTAGGCGCTAGGCCATGCCTGATAATGATCGGGCCGATAGCGACCCCGGGGCCCTTTCAGCGGTGGCCATCAGTGGGGGGCGTGGGCTGGCCGAGGACCGCTTGCGACTCGTCGACGAGTCCGGTCAGGCGCGCGACCTCGGTGTCGGTCAATTGTTCGGCAACTTCGGACGCTGCGATGTTGGACCGCAGGTGGTCGGTACTGCTCGTGCCGGGGATGACGACCATGGAGGGCGAACGGCGCAGCAGCCAGGCCAGTGCGATCTGGGCCGGTGTGGCACCGAGGCGCTCTGCCGGGCCGGTCAGCTCGTGGTGGCCGCTGAGCCGTCCGGCGGCCAGCGGGAAGTAGGGAATGAAGAGGATGCCCTGGGTCTCGCAGTCGGCGAGGACCTGGACGCCGCTGCGGTCAAGCAGGTTGAAGCGGTTCTGCACCGCCGCGATGGGGGTGATCTGCTGGGCGCGGGCCAGCACCTGCGGGGACGCGCCGGACAGGCCGATGCGGCGGATCAGCCCCTGGTCTCGCAACTGGACGAGTGCGCCGAGCGACTCCTCCAGCGGTACGTCCTGGTGCGCGCCGGGGGTGTCGCCGACGAGTCGGAGGTAGGTCAGCTCGCTCGCGTCCGTTCCCATGTCGGTGAGGGCCTCGTGAACCTGCCGCCGGATCGTCTCCGGGCGACCGTCGACGACCCAGGACTTGTCCGGGCCACGCTCCGCGCCGACCTTGTTGCCCACGATCACGCCCTCGGGGATCGGCCCCAGCGCCTGCCCGATCAGCTGGTTTACCGTTCGTGGGCCGTAGGCGTTCGCGGTGTCGAAGAAGGTCACGCCCAGCTCGACAGCCAGGCGCAACACCCGCCGCGCCGCCTCCGGGTCGTCCGGGAATCCCCAGACCTTGGGGCCCGCGAGCTGCATGGCGCCGTATCCCACACGATTCATCGACCTCTCCTGCCGTATCACTGCGACGGTAGTTCCCGTATCGCTGCCGAACCCGTGATACGCCTAATGCCGTAGCAGTGCAACCGGGGAGGATGCGACGACCCGCAGTCGCCGGCAGATCCTGGAAGTCGCAGCCGAGCTCTTGGAACGGGAGGGCGCCCAGGCGCTCTCCACCCGCGCCGTCGCAGCGGCGGCAGGCATCCGTGCCGCCTCCCTGTACCAGCTCTTCGGCGACAAGGACGGGCTCCTTTCGGCGCTGGCCATCCACGCCTTCGACCTCTACATGGCGCAAAAGCACACCGTGTCGTCGAGCGGCAACCCGGTCGACGACATGCGCCGCGGATGGGACATGCATGTCGACTTCGGCCTGAAACACCCCGCCTTCTACCTGCTGATGTACGGCACCGACCGTCCCGGCCGGCGCCCACCTGCCGCGCGGGAGGCTCAAGAACTCCTCATGACGTTCCTCGGCCGCGTCGCCTCCGACGGCCGCCTACGGGTGCCGCCCGTCCTTGCCGCCCACCTCACGCTGGCAGCGGTAACCGGCACCACGCTCTCCCTGATCGGCATCCCCGAGAGCGAACGCGACCCGGAGGTCTCACCGCGCATGCGGGAAGCACTCATCGACGCCCTGACCACCGACACGAGCCCAGCCCCGGACTCCACCCTCGCCGCTCGCGCCCTCGCGCTCGATGCCGCCCTCGGCGGGGCGGATCCAGCTGTCGTCCCGCTCCGCCCCGTCGAGACCGCACTCTTGCAGGACTGGCTCCAGCAACTCGCCCACTAGGACGAGCCGGGCCCCTCGAAGGTCATGTGTCAGACACGGCCTAGTTGCCGACGCCGAGGCTCGACATGAACGCCGCCGGGTAACGGTCACCGCGCGCGGCACCCTTCGGCACGGCCGCCTCGATCTCTTCGAGATCATCGGCCGACAGCTCCACGTCCAGCGTCGGCAACGCCTCGGCCAGCCGCTGCCGGGTACGCGCACCGACCAGCGGCACGATGGACGGGTCCTGCGCCGCGACCCACGCGATCGCCAACTGCGCCACTGTGCACCCCTTCGCGTCGGCAACCCGGCGCAACGCCTCCACCAGGGCGAGGTTGTGCGACGCGTTCTCGGCGGAGAAGCGGGGACTGTGATTACGCGGATCGTCCGCGCGCCCCGGCACCCAGTTCCCCGAGAGCAGGCCACGGCCCAGCACCCCGTACGCGGTCAGCCCGATGCCCAGCTCCCGCAGCGTGGGCAGCACGTCGGCCTCGACCGCCCGCGACAGCAGCGAATACTCAATCTGAAGATCAGCGATCGGATGTACGGCGTGCGCCCGCCGGACGGTCTCCGCGTCAACCTCGGAGAGCCCCACGTACCGCACGTAACCGGCGTCGATCATCTCCTTGATCGCGCCGATCGTGTCCTCGATCGGCACCGACCGGTCGAGCCGGGCCGGCCGGTAGATGTCCACGTGGTCGACACCGAGCCGAGTCAGCGAGTAGCTCAGGAAGTTCCGCACCGAAGCCGGGCGGGAGTCCTGACCGGCGAACCGCATGCCCGGCCCCACCTGCTGCCCGAACTTCACACTCAGCAGATAGCTGTCCCGGTCGCGTCCCCGCAACGCCTCCGACAACAGCAGCTCGTTGTGCCCCATGCCATAGAAGTCACCGGTGTCGACCAGCGTGACCCCCGCCTCCAACGCGGCCCGTACGGTGGCGATGCTCTCCTCGCGATCGGCCGGGCCGTACGTGCCCGACATGCTCATCGCCCCCAGCCCCACCGCGGAAACCGTGGGACCCGTGTTGCCCAGAGTGCGTGTCTGCATCGAAACTCTCCCTCATCGGTCGATGTCGGCTCCACCCTGCGCCGCTTTCCGGCCCGCCGGCAGCGGAGCGCTTATCGTGGGAGCGCCGCTCCCTGGCTCGGTGCACAGTCCCGGGGCAGCATGGAGGCATGCAGCGTGAGCAGCTCGCCGACTTCCTGCGGCGCCGGCGCGAGTCCATCCGCCCCGCCGATGTCGGCATCGCCGACGGCCCCCGCCGCCGCACCGCCGGCCTGCGCCGCGAGGAGGTCGCCATGCTCGCCGGCATGTCCGTCGACTACGTCGTCCGCCTTGAGCAGGGCCGCAGCAGCCAGCCGTCGACCCAGCTGCTCGCCGCCCTGGCCCGGGCCCTGCGTCTGAGCGACGACGAGCGAAGCCACCTGTTCCACCTGGCCGGCCACCAGCCGCCGCCCGCCGACGGCATCGCCCGCCTGGCCCGGGCCGGCCTGGTCCGCCTGCTCGACCTGGTGGGCGACACCCCCGCCATGGTCCTGTCCGACCTCGGCGAGGTCCTGGCGCAGAACCGCATGTCGATCCTGCTCACCGGCGACCACACCGGGCTGACCGGCGACCGCCGCTACGTCGCCTACCGCTACTTCACCGACCCGGTCATCCGCGACCTCCACGGCCCCGAAGAATGGCAGCGGCACGCCCGCCAGCAGGTCGCCGACCTGCGCGCGGTGGCCGGCCGGCGGGCCGGCGACCCGGCCGTGACCGGCCTGATCGAACGGTTGCGGGCAGCGAGCGACGACTTCCGGCGGCTGTGGGCCGAGCACGAGGTGGCGGTACGCCGGGCCGACCGCAAGACGTTCCTGCACCCGCGCGTGGGCCGCATCACGATGGACTGCGAAACCCTGGTCACCCCCGACCTCGGCCAGCAGCTGCTGGTGCTGACCCCGGCCGACGCCGAGGACCGGGAGAAGCTTGAGCTGCTGCGCGTGCTCGGGGTCGAGGAGTTCCCGGCCGCCGCGCCGCACTGACCCCTTGCCGCAAACTGCCGGCGACCTACACGAACACGGCCATGCGCTAGCGCCCTTGCCATGCAGCCTTGAACGGGTAATCCGGGTGCGCGGCGTCCCAGGCGGCTTGGTGGGCGACGGACGAGTCGACCTGTACGCCGGATTCTGTGCGCGGCGCGTACCCCGAGGGGTTTGCGCCGGCGGCGGCCATCCATCTCGGCCTGCCGTTGCCGGCAGGCTCCAGCGGCCTACCCGCAGACATCGGGCGGGCAGCCCTCAAGCGTCTGCGCCGGGTCGTCATCTTGCGGTGACGGCCCTTGCTTGGCCTTGCTCCGGGTGGGGTTTACCGAGCCACCCCGGTCACCCGGGGTGCTGGTGGGCTCTTACCCCACCGTTTCACCCTTACCGTCCCCGTTTGGGTCGGCGGTCTGTTTTCTGTGGCACTGTCCCGCGGGTCGCCCCGGGTTGCCGTTAACAACCACCCTGCCCTGTGGAGTCCGGACGTTCCTCGGCGGCGGGCCGAAGCCCGCCGACGCGGCCGCCCGGTCGACTCGTCCGTCGCGCTCTCATCCTAACGACGAGCGTGCTGCCGGTATTGCCGCCCCGCCTGGGCAAGATCGCCCAGTTCATGAACGGTCCGCCGAATCCGTCTTGCGGGGCGACGGCTAGCCTCGTGGGGCTATGGATCTCTCCCACGCCGCGCTGCTGCTCGCCGCCGGTCTCGCCGCTGGCACTGTCAACGCGGTGGCCGGTGGGGGTTCGTTGATCACCTTTCCGGCGATGATCGCGGTCGGGTTGCCGCCGGTGCCGGCGAACGTCAGCAACTCCGTCGCGGTGTTCCCCGGGTATCTGGCCAGCGTGGCGGGCAGCCGGCAGGACCTGCCGCGTCCCCGTGCGCTGGCCACGCTGGTGCCCACCACCATCGTGGGCACGATCGTCGGGGCGTTGCTGTTGCTGGCCACTCCGGCCCGCGCGTTCGAGTTGGTCGTACCGTTTCTGGTCCTCGGCGCGACAGCGGTCCTGGCGTTCCAGGATCCGCTGCGCCGGCTGGTCGGTCACCCCCGGGACATGTCGCCACGCCAGCGGACGGTCGCGGTGCAGACGATGGTCGCGCTGGGGGCGGTGTACGGCGGGTACTTCGGTGCGGCGCTCGGGGTGATGCTGGTGGCCGGGCTGGCCCTGGTGCTGGACGCGACCCTGGCCCGGGTGAGCGCGATCAAGAATCTGCTCTCCGCGCTGGTGGGGTGCACGACGCTGGTGGTGTTCGCCCTGTTCGGCCCGTTGAACTGGGCGGCCGTCGCGGTGGTCGCGCCGGCCACCCTGATCGGTGGGTACGCGGGCGCCCGGCTGGTCCGTCGGCTGCCGCCGGTGGTGCTCAAGACGGTGATCGTGGTGTTCGGTACGACGATCGGCCTCTACCTGCTCTGGCGCGCCCTGAACTGAGGCCGGAGATCCGCAGGCTCCACCCCGACGCCAGCCAAAATCCGCGCAACATCAGGGAAAGTGCCGCCTCAATCGCCGTTGAGGCAGCAGTTTCCCCGAGAGTGCGCGGATCTTGGCCGGCGGTCGCGAGCCCGGGGTGGCGGGCGGCGCCGGCGTCAGTAGGCCTCGCCGACCGGCTCCTCGGCGGTGTTCTCGGCACTGGCGGCGCTGCGGTTCCAGCGGGACCAGAGCACCCGCTCGCCGTAGCCGGCGGCCATCACGTGCGCGAAGGCCAGGTAGACGAGCACGCCGACGGCGAGCACCCCGAAGCCGACCCAGAACGGCAGCGACAGCGACTGCTCGGCGAGCTTGCCGGAGATGATCGGTGCCGGCGCGGCGGCACCCCAGCGGACCAGGTTGAACGCGCCGGTGGCCACCCGAC
>NZ_JAGPXZ010000420.1:0-5374 GCF_018070305.1 Micromonospora sp. M51
GGGTAGGACGGATCGGGCACCGCGGGCGGGTAGGGCGGGTAGGGCACTGCGGCCGGGTGCGGCGGGTACTGCGGGTAGGGCGGATCGGACGGGTGCGGTGGGTATCGGTGCCCAAACGCCCGGGCCGGGTCGTACAGCCGGGCGATCCGGACGGCGAGCAGCACGCCCGGCACCAGGGCCAGCAGGGCGAGCGCCACGGCGACCCTGCTCTGCGCAGGGTTCCCGCCCAGCCAACCCACGAGCGGCACCAGGGACAGGAGCGCGGTGAGCAGCAGCCCGGTGAGTGCCCATCCGCTCCATCGGGTCAGTGCGTCCTGGTAGGAGACCCGAACGAGCATGGCCGTCGCTGTCACGACGTTCAGGGGCAGAACGACGAACAGCAGGGCCATGCCCGTCGAGGAGTCATCGTTGCGCCCCCAGGCGCCCGCCAGCACGATCCCCGCGACCACTATCTCCCCGCTGCCGGCGACCCCCCACCAGCGCGGACCGCCCCCGCGACGGATCGCCAGATGACCAGCGAGCACGGTGACCGTAACGCCGAGGGTCAGCGCGAGCGCGAGGGCGAGCTGCAGGTCCGTGTCGCGGCTGCCGAGCCCGCCGTCCAGCGCGGGCGGCTCGGTCCAGCCTCCGTCGTCCGGTCCCGCGTGATGTCGGAAGCCGTCGCGTTGCCATCCGCCGTCCGCTCTCCGGTGCAGGATGCCGTCGCGCCCGTTGGCGACCAGCACCTCGTGGCCGCCACCGGCGGCCGGATAGACGATCAGATCGCGGGAGGCGAAGTGCCGGCGGATGTCACCTGGGTTGGCGAACCGGCGGGCCATCCCCTCGCGGCGCGCGTCCGACACCTCCCAGGCCACCTGCCAGGTCACGCCCGCGTCGTCACTCTGCTCCACCCGCAGGTGCTCGGCGACCGCCCGGTAGCACCGCTGCGGCTCGGTGGGCACACACGCCTGCCGCTGCCCGGGGCCCTGGCGGGACAACCGCTGTTCCTCGCCGTCGGCGGCGGGCCGCCAGGTGTTCCCCCCGTCCTGGCTGATCGACCATCGGCCGTCAGCCGGCCCCTCCGGCCAGGTCCGATCGTTGTATCCCACGCCGATCGAGATCGCCGGGTGACCGTCGAGCAGGGCGGTGCCCACGGCGTACGGGTACTGGTACTGGCTGGTGGCGGCCACCGCGAAGACCGCCGGTGGCAGCACCACCAGCATCCGGACCAGCCGGGCGGTCCGTCGGCGCACCGGGCGGCGACGTGACCGCCGCCAGCTCCACCAGGCCAGGCCGAGCGCCGGCAGGGTGAACAGGTCGGTCCAGTCGGCCCGGACCAGCGACGGCCCGGCCAGCACGGTCCAGGCCGAGGAGGCGAGTTCGGCGGCGTACCCACTGGATTTGACCACCGCGAACCCGGCACCCACAGTGGCCAGGGCGACGGATGCGGCCCTCCGGGCCGGCAGTCGTGGCAGCAGGAGGGTCAGCAGCACCGCGACCAGCGGTGGGGTGAGCACCAGCCCGGCGACGTCACTCAGCTTGCCGGTCACCGGGCCGGGGAAGGCCGCCTTCAGCACATGATCGTTGACCAGCAGCAGGGCCAGCGCGAACAGAGTGGCAGTGTGGCAGAGCCAGGACAGCGTGGTGGGTGCGCCGTCCTGGGGAGTGGCGGAACCCGTCATCCCCTCAGGATCGGGTCGACCTGTCTCGATCCGGGCTCAGGTCGGTCTGGGTCCGGTACCGACGCTCAGCCGGCATCGGAGGAGTGCCCCGGGAAGAGGTGGGCGCTCGGGTCGATGGCCACCGCCGCGTTGTTGACCGCCGTCGCCGCCTCACCGAAGCCGGTGGCGATCAGCCGGACCTTGCCCGGGTACTCGGTGATGTCGCCCGCCGCGAAGACCCGGGGCAGGTTGGTGGCCATCGCGCTGTCCACCAGGATGTGGCGGCGGTCCAGCCGTAGCCCCCACTCGGCGAGCGGGCCCAGGTCGGCGGTGAAACCGAGGGCGGCCACCACGACGTCCACCGGCAACGTCTCGGTGGCGCCGCCGCGCACTGTCACCTCGGCACCGGTCACCGTGCCGTCCCCGAGCAGCCTGGTGACCTCGGCGTTGACCACGACCCGCACCGGCAGCGCGAGCACCCGGGCGACGGTCGAGGCGTGCGCCCGGAACTTCTCCCGTCGGTGTACGAGGGTCACCGACCGGGCCAGCGGTTGCAGGGCCAACGCCCAGTCGAAGGCGGAGTCGCCACCACCGACGATCAGCACGTCCCGATCGGCCAGCTCGGTCGGCTCGGTCACGAAGTAGACGATCCCTGACCCGGGGGCGCCGTCGGCGCACGGCAACGGCCGAGGGCTGAAGCTGCCGAGCCCGCCGGTGACCACTATCGCGCCGCAGGCGAGTTGCTCACCGCCGGCCAGGCCCAGCACCGGTCGGCCGTCAGCGTACGAGAGCTTCTCCGCCCGGGTGCCGAGCAGGTACCGCGGATTGAACGGCGCTGCCTGGGCCACCAGGTTGGCCACCAGATCACGGCCCTTGACGGCGGGAAAGCCGGCGACGTCGAGGATCAGCTTCTCCGGGTACATGGCAGTGACCTGGCCGCCCGGTTCGGGCAACGCGTCGATCACCGCCACCGACAGCCCTCGGAACCCGGCGTAGTACGCGGCGAAGAGGCCGGCCGGACCGGCCCCGATCACGGCGACATCGACCTCGCGCATGGCGTACCGTCGCTTTCCGCTTACGGATCAACGCGTGCTGATCTCGACCGTAGGCGGGCGGCGACAGTCGGGCAAGGACGTCCCAGAGGCGCGCCGGAGAATCGGCTCAGGGCAGGCTGAGCGTGGAACCTGAATAGTCCGGGCCGTCCACCGCCGGTCGCCGCCGCCGGAACAGGATCGCCGCCACCACCCCGCCGAGCAGGCCGAACAGGTGACCCTGCCAGGAGATCCGCTCGTCGGTGGGGAGAATGCCGACCAGTTGCCAGCCGTAGAGCAGACCGACCAGGAGGAAGACCGCGAAGTTCCACCAGCTGCGCTCGACGATGCCCCGGGTGAGCAGGATGCCCAGGTAGCCGAAGATGACACCGCTGGCGCCGACCACCACCGAGTTGGGCGAGCCGGTGAACCACACGCCGAGCCCACTGACCAGGATGATGATCAGGGTCGACCAGAGGAACCGGCGGGCACCGGCGGCGAGGACGAAGGTGCCCAGCAGGATCAGCGGGATGCTGTTGCTGTAGAGGTGGTCGAAGCCGTGGTGCAGGAACGGGGAGAAGAAGACCCCGTCCAGCCCGTCGATGCGTTGCGGGATGATGCCGGCGGTGGCGTCCAGGCCGAACGCCAGCCCCTGGTCGACGGCCTCGATGAGAAACAGGAACGGGACCACCGCGCACATGGCGACGAAGGCCCGGCCGAGCGAGGCGTAGAACGCCTCGGTGCCGAACCGGAACGGGTCGCCGCTTGACGGGTGCAGGGTCACCGTACAACTGCTATCAGCAAAAGCGGCCGACCGCCACTCACGTCCCGACCGGGGTACGCGCGACAGCGGGGCGGGTGGTCTCCCACCCGCCCCGCGTCGAGAGCGTCAGTAGTGCCCGTTGTTCTGGAAGTAGGTCCAGGCACCGCAGGGCGTCTTGTACCTGCCCTTGATGTAGCCCAACCCCCACTTGATCTGGGTGGCCGGGTTGGTTCGCCAGTCGGATGCGACGGAGCCCATCTTGCTGCCCGGCAGCGACTGCGGGATGCCGTACGCACCGGACGAGGAGTTGCTGGCCTTGTGGTTCCAGCCGCTCTCCTTGGTCCAGAGCTTCTCCAGGCAGGGGAACTCGGAGATGCCGAAGCCGGCGTCGATCATCAGAGCGCAGCCGGTCTTGCGGTTGCCGCTGTACTCGGCGCAGGACGCCGGGATCGGCCCGTCGTACGGCTTCGCGGCCGCGTTCGCGGCCGCGCGCTCACGTTTGCGCGACGCCGCAGCGGCCTCGGCCTGGCGTGCCCGCTCGGCGGCTTCCTTCGCGGCCTGCTTCGCCCGCAGCTTCGCCTGGTACTCGGCGGCGCGTTGCTTGGAGAACTGCACCTGGTGAGCGGCCTGCCGCTCACGCTGGTACGCGAGGTCGGCCCGGTCGACCTCGACGCTGACCTTGTCGGCCAGGCCCTGTTGCTGGGTTTCCCGGTCTTCGCCCAGGTAGAAGCCACCGGCAACGCCCACGGAGAGCAGCGCTACAGCAGCCGTACGGGCGCCCAACCGGCTCCACAGCCGACTCACGAAGTGGTCCCTTCGTCGGGAGCAAGGACGTGGCGCGGCGCGGGCCGCAGGTGGGCCGTCAGCCGTGCCACGAGCGCCCCGACCGGTTGCCGGTCGCGCTGACGCACCGATCGTCGCTGATGTCGTCCGTCTCGCGACGTTCGATCACCAACGATTCCTGTGGTGCGTGGACGCTCGTGGGACACGATTGCGCACAGTGAGGCTGATGGGAAACGGACCGGGCCGTTTGTGATCTGGGCCACACTAAAAATAGGGACGAATCCCCCTAAAGCGCCCGTCAGATCGGGATGTCCTCCAGGAGGTCGGTGACCATCGCGGCGATCGGCGACCGCTCCGAACGGCTGAGGGTGACGTGTGCGAAGAGCTGATGGCCCTTGAGCGCCTCGATGACCGCCGTCACCCCGTCGTGCCGACCGACCCGCAGATTGTCCCGCTGGGCCACGTCGTGGGTGAGCACCACCCGCGAGCCCTGCCCGATCCGGGACAGCACCGTCAACAACACCCCGCGCTCCAGCGACTGGGCCTCGTCCACGATCACGTAGGCGTCGTGCAGGCTGCGCCCCCGGATGTGGGTCAGCGGCAGCACCTCCAGGATGCCCCGCGAGGTGACCTCCTCCAGCACGTTCTCGTGCACCACCGCGCCGAGCGTGTCAAAGACCGCCTGCGCCCACGGCGACATCTTCTCCGACTCCGAACCCGGCAGGTAGCCCAACTCCTGGCCACCTACCGCGTACAGCGGGCGGAACACGATCACCTTCTTGTGCCGACGACGCTCCATCACCGCCTCCAGCCCGGCGCAGAGCGCCAGCGCCGACTTTCCGGTGCCGGCCCGGCCGCCCAGCGAGACGATCCCGATCGACTCGTCCAGCAGCAGGTCGAGAGCGATCCGCTGCTCGGCCGAGCGACCGTGCAGCCCGAACGCCTCCCGGTCGCCCCGGACCAGCCGCACCGACTTGTCCGGCAGCACCCGGCCGAGCGCCGAGCCACGCGCCGAGTGCAGCACCAAACCGGTGTGACAGGGCAGCCCGGCCGCCTCGTCGAGGTCGAGCGTCTCGCCGGCGTAGAGCTGGCCGATCTGCTCCTCGCTCAACTCCAGCTCCGACATGCCGGTCCAGGTCGGGTCACTGGCCTGGCCG
>NZ_JAGPXZ010000421.1:0-5357 GCF_018070305.1 Micromonospora sp. M51
GCGGAGTCGCCGTACCCCCGCAGGTCGGGGGCGACCACCCGTAGCGTCGATGGCAGCCGGCGGACCAGCGGCTCCCAGAACAGCGCGGACGAGCAGTTGCCGTGGATCAGCAGCACCGGCGCGCCGTCCGGCGGACCGGCCACCCGTACCGCCTGGGTGATGCCGTTCGCCGTCACGATCCGCTGCTCGGTTTCCATCCGCGGCATGCTGCCACGGGTGTTCGCGCCGGTCCAGGTGTCGGATCGCCATCCAGCGCGGCGGCCCGGTGTGGCTGACCGCCAGGCGGTCAGCGGCGGGTGCCCGGTGGTGTGGCCAGGGGCAGCGGCACTGTCGGCCGGACGTCGCGCCGGGACGGGCCGAAGCTGAGCCCCACCGGGTCGGTGAGCGCCACCCCGGGGTCGAACAGGCGCAGTTCGGTACGGCCCAGCCGGATCACGTCACCGTCGGAGAGTCGTTCCACCTCGGTGATCCGCCGGTCGTTGAGCCAGGTGCCGTTTGTCGAGCCGAGGTCCCGCAGGGACGGCCCTTCCGGCGCCAGCCACACCTCGGCGTGGCGACGGCTCAGGTGCGGGTCGTTGATGACCACCTGGCCGGTCGGCGCTCGGCCGATCACCTGTATCTCGGCTCGCATACGAAAACTCGCGCCGCGCATCGGCCCACCCGCGACCGTCAACAGCGGCATCAGTTCCGGATGTTCCTCCATGGACAGTCAGCCCTCCACCCCACACCGTCACTCCGCGCGTCAGCTTGCCATCAGACGGTAGTCGTCAATACCGACCGGCCGGTCAGCCTCTCGTCACCTCCCGGCCACCTGCCGTTCGACGATTCGGGCGGGCCGCGTTCGCCACCACCACGCTGACCTGCACTGATCAACGATCGGCCGGGTTGGTGCGACGCCGGCCCCCCGGCCCCGAATCGGCGACCCTACCGGTGAGTAATCCTCGGGTCTAGACTTCCGCCATGACGGCAGTGCATATCCCGGGCGTTCCGGTCATCGAAGCGGGTCAGTTGGTCTCCACCAGCCCGGCGACCGGCGTCGAGGCCGGTCGCTTCCCGGTCGCCACCGACGCCGACGTACGGCAGGCCGTCGCCCGCACCCGCGCCGCCGGCGAGTGGTGGGCCAGCCTGGGCTTCACCGGCCGCCGTCAGCGGATGCTGCGCTGGCGCGCCCTGCTCGCCACGCGCATCGAGCAGTTGGCCGAGTTGGTGCACGTCGAGGGCGGAAAGCCGGTCGCCGACGCCATCGTCGAGATCGTCACCGCGATCGAGCACATCGACTGGGCCGCCCGTAACGCCGGGCGCGTGCTCGGCCCACGCCGGGTGCGGTCCCGGCTCATCCTCGCCGAGTT
The DNA here is from genome assembly GCF_018070305.1 of Micromonospora sp. M51. Taxonomy (NCBI): domain Bacteria; kingdom Bacillati; phylum Actinomycetota; class Actinomycetes; order Micromonosporales; family Micromonosporaceae; genus Micromonospora; species Micromonospora sp. M51. The sequence goes on from NZ_JAGPXZ010000421.1 coordinate 1,350, forward strand.
CTCCGGGCACCTCGAGTACCAGCCGTACGGGGTGGTCGGCGTCATCGGGCCGTGGAACTATCCGGTCTTCACGCCCATCGGCTCCGCCGCGTACGCCCTCGCCGCCGGTAACGGCGTGGTGCTCAAGCCGAGCGAGTACACCCCGGCCGTCGGCCAGTGGCTGGTGGACAGCTTCGCCGAGGTGGTGCCCGAGCAGCCGGTGTTCACCGCCGTGCACGGACAGGGCGACGTGGGCGCCGCGCTGTGCCGCTCCGGCGTCGACAAGCTGGCCTTCACCGGCTCCACCGCCACCGCCCGCAAGGTGATGGCCGCCTGCGCCGAGTCGCTGACCCCGGTGCTCATCGAGGGCGGCGGCAAGGACGCCATGATCGTCGACAGCGACGCCGACCTGGACGCCGCCGCCGAGGCGTGCGTCTGGGGCGGCATGACCAACGCGGGGCAGACCTGCATCGGCATCGAGCGGGTGTACGCCGTCGACGCCGTCTTCGACACCTTCGTCGACAAGGTGGTGGCCCGCGCCGGTCGGCTGACGGTCGGGCCGCAGGGCACCGACATCGGCCCGATCACCATGCCCCAGCAGATCGACGTGATCCGTCGGCACATCGACGCCGCGATCACGTCCGGTGGGCGCGCCGTGCTCGGCGGCCCGAGCGCCGTGCAGCCGCCGTACGTCCACCCCACAGTGCTGGTGGACGTCCCGGAGGACTCGGCCGCGGTCCGCGAGGAGACCTTCGGCCCCACGCTGACCATCAGCCGGGTCCGCGACGCCGACGAGGCCGTCACCCGCGCCAACGCCCTGTCGTACGGCCTCGGTGGTTCGGTCTTCGGCCGGCGGCGCGCGGTGTCCATCGCCCGGCGGCTGCGCTCCGGGATGGCGTCGATCAACTCCACGCTGACCTTCGCCGGCATGTCCACCCTGCCGTTCGGCGGTGTCGGTGACTCCGGTTTCGGCCGGATCCACGGGGAGGACGGCCTGCGTGAGTTCGGTCGGACCAAGGCGATCACCCGACGCCGCGCCCGGTCGCTGCTGCCGTCGATGACCTTCGACCGCACCCCCACCGACGTGGCCCGGCTCGTCAAGGCCATCAAGGTCATGTACGGGAGGTAAGTGTCGGATAACCGATCATCAAGAAGGATCGGCGTATCCACATGTTTATACGCCGTGGTCGCGGCGGTACATTGCGTTAAATGGGCCCCAATCGATTGCGCTACCGCCTTGTCGACAGTGACCAGTCGTGGAGCGCCCGACGGCGTCGGCACCGCTCGGACTGGCTGGCGCGCACCTTCCCGGACATCGGCGACATGCACGTCGTCGATCTCGGTGGCCGGCTCGGCACCTGGCACCGTGCCACCGTCCGGCCGGCCCGCGTGACAGTCGTCAACCTGGAGTCGCCGCCCACCGTCGTCCCGGACTGGGCCCACGTCGAGCAGGCCGACGCCTGCGACCTGCCCCCGCACCTCGTCAAGGGCAGCTACGACCTGGTCTTCTCGAACTCCGTGCTGGAGCATGTGGGCGGGCACGAACGCCGGATCCGCTTCGCCGCCGCCGCCCGCTCCCTTGCCGACCGGCACTGGGTGCAGACGCCCTACCGCTACTTCCCCATCGAGCCACACTGGATCGCGCCGGGCATGCAGTTCCTGCCGGTCCGGCTGCGCACCGCGTTCGCCCGCCGCTGGCCGTTGGGGCACAAGCCCACCCGCAGCCACGACGCCGCCATCCACCAGGTGCTCTGGACCGAGTTGTTGGACCGCTCGCAGATGCGGCACTACTTCCCCGACTCCACCATGCTGGTGGAGCGGGTGTTCGGCCTGCCAAAGTCGCTGATCGCGGTGCGCAACGGGTAGGGCCTGTTTCGTAGGGGCGGTCGAGCCGAGGCGGAGTCCGGGCGGCGATCCGGCAAGGCGGGGTTTCGTCCGGATACCGGTGTTGTATCCGGACGAAACCGCAACGCCGCCGGTCGTCGTCCGGGCCCGCCGCAGGCCGGCCAGTTCTTATGAAACAGGCCCTAAGGCGCCGAGGGTCAGAAGAGGGTCAGCTCGTCCTTCACGATGCCGCGCAGCTTGTCGTAGTCCACCACCACACAGCGGATGCCCCGGTCGGTGGCGAGCACCCGGGCCTGCGGCTTGATCTCCTGAGCGGCGAAGACCCCGACGACCGGGCTGAGCAGCGGGTCGCGGTTCATCAACTCCAGATAGCGGGTCAGCTGCTCCACCCCGTCGATGTCGCCACGCCGCTTGACCTCGACGGCCACCGAACCGGAGTTGGCGTCCCGGCAGAGCAGGTCCACCGGGCCGATCGCCGTCATGTACTCGCGGCGGACCAGGGTGAACCCCTCACCCAGGGCACTCGGGTTGGCGGCCAGCAACTCCTGCAGGTGCGCCTCCACCCCGTCCTTGCGCAGACCCGGATCCACCCCCAACTCGTACGAGGTGTCCTGGAAGATCTCCTCCAGGGTGATCCGCAGCTCCTCGCCGGCCTTGTTGACGACCCGCCACACCCCGGGGGCCTCCTCCAGCCGGCAGGGTGGGCTCATCCAGTTCAACGGCTTGTACGCCCGGTCGTCGGCGTGAATGGACACCGACCCGTCCGCCTTCACCATCAGCAACCGGGTGGCCAGCGGCAGGTGAGCCGAGAGCCGTCCGACGTAGTCCACCGAGCACTTCGCAATGACCAACCGCACCCGACGAGGGTAGCCGAGCACCCACCGGTCGCCAGCGAGCGGCACTGGCGCGTCGATGCGATGCTGAGATCGTGTTCGAAGTCCTCACCGGCACCGGTCTCGCCGCCTCGGCGGGGCTGAACGCCTACATACCCCTGCTCATCCTCGGTCTGCTCGGCCGCTACACCGACCTGATCGACCTGCCCAGCGGCTGGACCTGGCTCGGCAACGGCTGGGTCATCGTCATCATGGCCGTACTGCTCGCCGTGGAGGTGGTGGCGGACAAGGTGCCAGTGGTCGACCACATCAACGACGTGGTGCAGACAGTGGTCCGACCCACCGCCGGTGGCCTGGCCTTCGGTGCCGGCTCCTCGTCGGAGACGGTGACGGTCAGCGACCCGGGCAGCTTCTTCTCGTCCCACCAGTGGGTGCCGGTCGTCACGGGCGTACTGCTGGCGCTGGGCGTGCACCTGCTCAAGTCGGCGGCCCGGCCCGTCGTCAACGCGGCCACCGCCGGTTTCGGCGCCCCGGTGGCCAGCACCGCCGAGGACGCCACCAGTGTGGTGGTTTCCCTGGTGGCGATCATCCTGCCGGTGCTGGTGCTCGTCTTCCTGGTCGGCCTGGCCTTCTTCATCTTCTGGTTCATCCGCCGACGTGGCGAACGACGTCGTGAACGGGAGGCTGCCCGCGCCGCCGGCTTCCGCGTCTGACGGCGGGCGGGCTCGCCGTACCGGGGTTCGTCAGGCCGACAAAAGCCTAGTATCGGGGCAGGAGCCTAGAGGAGGTCGGCATGACCGCAGCGTTGGAGATGCCCCGAGTCCAGGAATGCGTGGTCGCCGCCTGCGCGTACAACAGGTCAGGTGACTGCCACGCCTTCGCGATCACGATCGGCAGCATGGATCACGCGCACTGCCACACCTTCGTCGAGTCGCCGGTGCAGGGCGGTGTGGAGAGCCTGATCGCGCAGGTCGGCGCCTGCCAGCGCGCCGACTGCCGGCACAACGAGCAGTTGGAGTGCCACGCGTCGTCGATCAGGGTCGGCCCGGACAACGACATGGCCGACTGCATGACCTACGCCGGCCGCTGACCCGCGCCGGCCCGCCGGGGTGACGAGTGATCAGGGCAGGTCGTTGGCGCGACGGATGACCGTCACCAGGTCGTCGATGATGCCGGTGAGGGCGAAGTCCTTCGGCGTGAAGACCCGGGCGACCCCGGCCGCCCGCAGGGTGTCCGCGTCACCGGCCGGGATGATGCCGCCCACCACCACCGGCAGGTCCGCCCGTCCGGCGGCGGTCAGCGGCGAGGGTTCGGTCTCGGTGTACCTGTTGACCCCGACCACCACATCGGC
>NZ_JAGPXZ010000422.1:0-5342 GCF_018070305.1 Micromonospora sp. M51
GGCGGCCGCGAAGAGGGCACCGGCGAAGAAGGCGACCGCGAGGAAGACGACGACGGCGGCGACGTCGACCGCCGCGCGTAAGACCGCGACCGCGAGCAGGACGACCGCCGCCCGTAAGACCGCGGCGGCACGCAAGACCGCGGCAGCGCGGAAGACCACGGCGGCCCGTAAGACAGCGACGGCGCGTACGGCGCCCGCGCGGAAGGCGCCGGCGAAAAAGGCACCGGCGCGGCCGGCGGCGAAGCGTGCGGCGCCGGCCAAGAGCGCGGCGGCGAAGCGTGCGGCGCCGGCCAAGAGCGCGACCAAGCGCACGGCAGCGGCCAAGAGCACGGCGGCCAAGCGCACGGCGCCGGCCAGGAGCACGGCGGCCAAGCGCACGTTCACGCAGTCGACCGGTGGCGGCACGGCGGCCGGCGGGATTCGGACCGGACGGGGTACGGGTCGGTCGGTCCGCAGTTCGCAGGTGATCTCGTCGACCATGGACCGGCCGGAGCGGCCGGGGCGGAGTCTGATCACGGCGAACCACGAGGTGATCAAGCGCTGGGCGCGGGACCGCGGGGCGAAGCCGGCGACCATCGCCGGCACGGAGCGGGATGGTCGGGCGGGGGTGTTGACCTTCAACATTCCCGGATACCGGGAAAGCAGCCGGATCCGCGAGATCACCTGGGATGAGTGGTTCTACACCTTTGACCTGCGGCGGCTGAACCTGATTTATCAGGAACAGTTGCGAGACGGCCGGCAGAGCAACTTCTTCCGGACCGAGTCACCCGATCGGGAAGACGGTTGAGGTGTTTGCGGGAATGGCCGGCGGGTAACCGGCTGTTGCCAACGGACGAGGCCGGAGCAGCGGATACTCGCCAGTTGTGACCGGCGAGACAGCCGTTCTGGGTTGAATCCAGAATCCGGGCGAACTAGCTTTATTGCACCGCGCCACGTTTGGAAACGTTCGGGGGAGCGGCGGATCGATCAGATCCGCGCACCAGACGAGGCGCGAGGGGACGGGTGGAATAACCGTTGGGGGACGGTTCCCACCTGTTTGGACCGGCGGCGTGAGCGGGCGATGCTTACGGGGGTGAGTGTTGCCCGCCGCCGCCGGCCCCGCCGGCGGGCGCCCACCACGACCTCAGGGACGTGGTGGGCGCTTTGCGTCGTTATCCGGTCGGTACGCGGTCTGCGGCGTTCTTCGGTTCCGGGTCGGTGACCCGGCGCAGGGCGGCCACGTGCCGTTCCCGGGGTGGTCCGGCGAGCAGGTGCCCGAGCGCTGCCAGCAGGCCCAGTCCACCCACGATCAGCCAGTGCCGGTCGCCGAGGTGCTGAAGGCTCACCCCGCCGAGGGTGGGCGCGACGAACGCCGCGGCCGGGAAGGTCAGGTAGAAGACCGACTGGTAGCGCGCCCGTAGCTGTGGTGGTGCCAGGTCGGCGTTGATCTGCGCGTTGGGCGGGGCAGCGAGCATCGAACCGACCGTCCAGATCACCGCGGCACCCAGGTAAATGGCCAGTTCGTCGGCGATGGCGAGCGCCCCGAAGCCGAGCGCGAGCAGCGCGGTGGAGGCGGCCAGCACGACGTCCTTGCGGTGCCGGTCGATCAGTCGGGGCACGAACAGCTGCCCGACCACGATCAGCGCGCCGCCGAGCGCCACCACCAGCCCGTACGCCGATGGCCCCAGGCCGTCCGCGCGCATCGCCAGCGGCATGATCGTCGACGTCTGCATGGTGAGTACGGCCAGCACGAAGGTGAGCCCGACGAAGACCAGGAAGGTGCGGTCGGTGAGCGCGGTGTGCAGTCCCGGTCGACGGACCCGGACGGACCTCGGTGCCGCGCGGGTGGCGGGCGGAAGGCCGGCCACCGGCTGGGCCAGTCGCAGGGTTTCCGGCACCTTCCAGGCGATCACGGCGGCGGCGGTGAGGGTGGCACCCGCGTCGACCAGGAACAGCGCCGTGAAGCTCGCCTCGGCCAGGATGCCGGCGAGCAGCGAGGCGACCGCCATGCCCAGGTTGAACGCCCAGAACTGGAGGTTGAACGCGCGCGAGCGGCGCTCGGCGGGCACCACGTCGACGATCGCGGCGACGAACGCGGGACTGGGCATCGAGTGGACCACGCCGATCAGCGCGGAGAGCACCGCGATCAGCAGCAGTGGCCGGGTGAAGGCGAGCGCCACCATCAGACCGACAGTGGCCAGGTGCGCGGCGAGCAGGGTTGCCCGGCGTCCCCAGCGGTCGGCGAGCACCCCGCCGAACAGGACGCCGGCCGCCCCACCGGCCCCGTACGCGCCGACCACGGTGCCGGCCAGACCTTCGCTCGCGCCGCGTACGTCGGTGAGGTAGAGCGACAGGAACAGCATGGCGAACGCGCCGGCCCGGTTGATCAGCAGGCCGGCCCAGAGGTACCAGAAGGTGGCGGGGAGCCCGCCTGCGGTGTCGTCCCACCAGCGCCGCAGGGCGTGCACCAGACCTCCCGACAGTTCAGACTGTTAACTGTTTCCACTGCACAGTAGGAAGTCCGGCCCCGACGCGCCAGCCGTTAAGCCTCGGCGGGCTGCGGCGCCCGGGTCGCGGTGGCCGGCGCCAGTGCCTCGCCGGAACGGCGCAGCGCGGTTGCCCGCCGCTCCCGGGCCGGGCCCGACACCAGGTGGGCGACAGCGGTCAGGAGGCCGAGCGCGGCGCAGCCGTACCAGAGCGTGTCGTTGCCGGCATGCTCGCGGACCAGGCCACCGAGGATCGGCGCGCTGGCCCCGGCGATCTGCCACGAGAGGGAGAACACGCCCTGGTAGCGCCCGCGTAGCTCGGCCGGGGAGAGTTCGGCGATCAGCGTGGAGTTGGAGGGCGAGTTCAGCATCTCGCCGACCGTCCAGATCAGCACTGTCAGCCCGTAGAACCAGGGGGTGCCGGCGAAGGCGGTCAGCCCGAACCCCACACCCATCACCACCGAGGCCAGCGCGAGCACGTGCGAGCGGCTCCGACCCCGGATCAGTCGGGGTACGAAGAGTTGGCCGACCACGATGAGGATGCCGTTGAGCGCGATCACCGAGCCGTAGGTGGCCGGGCTCAGACCGTCGTCGCCCATCGCGATCGGCAGCATCGAGATGTGCTGGAGGAACACCAGCGCGGCGAACAGGTTGAGCGCCACGAAGCCGAGGTAGACCCGGTCGGTGAGAATCGTGCGCAGGGCACCGCGCGGGGCGGCCCTCGTGGCGGTGGCGGGGCCGACCTGGCGGGTCTCCGGCACCTTGCTGAAGATGATCAGCGCGGTGATCAGCATGGTGGCCGCGTCGACCACGAACAGCAACAGGTAGTTGGCCTGCGCGGCGAGACCGGCGAGGACGGCGGCGCAGGCGAAGCCCAGGTTGATCGCCCAGTAGTTGAGCGAGAAGGCGCGCAGTCGGTCCTTCGCCGGCACCACGTCGATCATCATCGCCCCGAACGCGGGCCGGGCCGCCTCGGCGAACATGCCGAGCAGCAGCGCGCCCAGCGCCACCGCCCAGAGGTCCCGGGCCAGTCCGAGCGCGAGCATCATGGCCGCCGCGCCCACGTGCGCGGTGAGCAGCGTCGGTCGGCGGCCCCACCGGTCCGCGAGGGTGCCGCCGGCGGTGGTGCCGAACGCCCCACCGACGCCCCAGAGGCCGATCACCAGCCCGGCCTGGGAGGCCGAGAAGCCACGTTCCTGGGTCAGGTAGATCGCGAGGAAGACGAGGACGAACGAGCCGAGCCGGTTGATCAGGGTGCCCGACCACAGGTACCAGAAGGTGGTCGGTAGGCCGCCGGTGGTGTCCCGGAACCAACTCCGCATCGTCCGCATATGGCGCCCCGCTTGCAAGTAATGACCGATGTGACTGTTGCGCCTTACAACCCTAGTGGCGGGCGGATCTGCTGGTCACCCGCTTTTTCACGTGGTGGTCGTCACGACGGCTGCCCGCGTGTCCCCGCAGCGGTTGAGGCAGGATGATCCGCATGACTGCGAGCGAAGGGCCCACCATCGGGACGCTGGTCCTGCTGCGACACGGTGAGAGCGACTGGAATGCCAAGAACCTCTTCACCGGTTGGGTGGACGTCGACCTGACCGAGAAGGGCGAGGGTGAGGCGCGGCGCGGCGGCGAGCTGCTGCGCGAGCACAGCCTCCTGCCCGACGTCGTGCACACCAGCGTGATGCGTCGTGCGATCCGCACCGCCGAGCTGGCGCTCAACGCCGCCGACCGGCACTGGATCGCGGTGCGCCGGTCGTGGCGGCTCAATGAGCGGCACTACGGCGCCCTGCAGGGCAAGAACAAGAAGCAGACCCTCGACGAGTACGGCGAGGAGCAGTTCATGCTCTGGCGCCGGTCGTACGACACGCCGCCGCCGCCGATCGACGACAACGACGAGTGGTCGCAGGTGGGTGACCCTCGCTACGCGCTGCTGCCGACCGAGCTGATGCCGCGCACCGAGTGCCTCAAGGACGTCGTCGAGCGGATGCTGCCGTACTGGTACGACTCGATCGTGCCGGACATCCTGGCCGGCCGGACGGTGCTGGTGGCAGCGCACGGCAACTCGCTGCGTGCCCTCGTCAAGCACCTCGACCAGATCTCCGACGAGGCGATCGCGAAGCTGAACATCCCGACGGGCATCCCGCTGCGCTACGACCTCGACCCGCAGCTGCGCCCGCTGACCCTGGGCGGCACCTACCTCGACCCGACCGCCGCCAAGGCGGCGGCCGCGGCGGTGGCCAACCAGGGGCGCTGAGCTACCAGAAGGGGCCCCTCGTTCACCGCGCAGAGCGATGGCGAGGGGCCCCTTTCCGGTGCGTCAGTTGCCGCTGGGCGTGCTCTCCCCGGTGATCAGGTAGATCACGTGCTCGCCGGCGTTGACAGCGTGGTCGGCGAAGCGCTCGTAGAAGCGGCCCAGCAGGGTGGCGTCGATGGCCGTCTCCACCCCGTACGGCCAGTCGTCACCGAGCAGCACCGCGAACAGGTTCTTGTGCAGCTCGTCCATGGCGTCGTCGTCGCGGTCCAACTCACCGGCGAGGTCGGCGTCGGGCTTCGCCAGCACCGAACCGATCTTCACGGCCATCCGGTCGGCGATCTCGGACATCTCGGTGAAGACCGTCCGCAGCTCGGCCGGGACGGCCGGGGAGGGGTGCCGGCGCAGCGCGGTCTTCGCCACGTGCTCGGCCAGGTCGCCCATCCGCTCCAGATCGGCGGCCACGTGCAGCGCGGTGATCATCGCCCGGAGGTCGGAGGCGACCGGTGCCTGTCGGGCGAGCAGGTCGCAGACCCGCTCCTCGACGTGCCGGTAGAGGTCGTCGATCTCGGCGTCCCGCTCGATGACCGTCTCGGCGGCCTGCCGGTCGGCGGTGAGCAGGGCCCGGG